>JAZOUI010000039.1:0-6448 GCA_045658145.1 Pumilibacteraceae bacterium | reverse complement strand
CCCATAGTAACACGACTTACGGGTATAATGCTTACTCCATCTGCAGTCCGCACGGGATTACCTATAACCGTATCTGCGCTAACCAAACCTTTTAGCCTAACAAAAGCATTATCCATAACCCTTTCTATCGGGCGCTCATTATGTTCTATTACCAAATTTCTTACCCCCTTTTCTTTTAATTTTTGCACTAAAATTGCGCAACGTATCAAAAATAATATCTGCAATACTAACTTTTATTATTCCGCTTACCGCAATCACGAAAACGTCGTTATCGTACTTTGCAACGTATTCATCATATATTTGACTTTTATATATGTTTTTCACGATGCTTAAAATCGAACAAGTCACTATTCTTGCGCTACCTAACGCCATAGTCGTGAATAACGCGTCGTCACGCTTACCTATTTGCTCAATAACGTTGATTTGTATAATATTAAAGGATTGAGCAAACGTGCGCGCAAGTACGGACGAAAATGAGTTTTCGTCATTTTTATTGTTAGTAAACTTTATTTCTTTTTGCATATTTTTTTGTTCAAAAACTATGCAACCACACTCTTTCTTCTTTCTAAAAAATATTCTACCGCTAAAAACTTTCCGCCCAAAAACTTTAACAAAAAACGAGCCACCGTTTTTAAGTACGTCTAGTTGCGCGCCGAGCGACACCGAAAACGGTAACAAAATTACGCTTAAAATCAAAATTACAATAAAAAAACCCGTAATCACACGGTTAGTGTTTTACGGGCATTTTATTTTTATTCATTATTATATTTAATCAACTTTCACAACGTTTTCTTCATCTTTTAAAAAGTCAGGCACTTCTTCATCAGGAAGTTCAAAGTCATCACTATCTGTGGTTTCCGTTTGATTTTGAGTTGATGCAACTTCCGCACTAGTTTCTTCATCAGGAATCTCGTATTCATTATAAATACTTCTAGGTTCAACTCCACCACCGATAACTTTAATGGATTCCAAAAGCGTTTCATAATCGGGTAAGTCGGAAAGATTCTCAAGTTGGAATCTCTTCAAAAACTCGTCGGTCGTACCAAACAAAAGCGGTTTTCCGGGAGAATCCTTTCTGCCAACCACTTCAATAAGGTTGTTTTTAAGCAACATTTGAACGGTATATTCACTATTTACACCACGAATTTGCTCGATATCAAGTCTAGTTACAGGCTGACGGTATGCAATTATTGCAATAGTTTCAAGCGCCGCATTAGACAAATCACGCTCACGAATAGGATTAAGCACGCAAGCAACTACGTCTGAATGCGCAGGATTACTTGCAAATTGTACCTTTCCGTTATACGTCAAAAGATGAATACCGCTTTTATTGCCGTACTTTTCCTTCAATCTCTTAATGGACGCGTTAACGTCGCTAGTTTTAATTTCCAAATGCTGTGCAATATCTTCTATTTTGAGTCCGTTACCCGAAACAAACAAAATAGATTCAAGAAGTTCATCAAGCATACTTAAATCAATCATATTCTACTGCCTCTCTTACTCTATGTAAAATTATCTCACCAAAAACTTCTTTCTGCTCCGCTTTAAAGAACTGCCCTTTAAGTAGTTCAAGCATTGCTTGGAACGTGGTGATAATCTCGCTCTTATTATAGTCGTCTTCAAACAAATCGGTAAACTTTATAGTTTCGGCATCAGCAAAATAATCTTTTACCTGCGCCATTTTTTCAGCGACCGTAAATCTATCTTTTACAATGTTACGCTCTTGATTGTCTTTCGCCTTGATTTCAAGTTTGACAAACATCTTCTTAAGCGCATCCAAAAGTCCGTCCATAGTCATATCGCCCAAAACAAGCCTGGGTTTGCCTACACCGGGGTCGGGGTTACGGTAATGGAATCCCGTAGTTTCGATTTGTTTGATTTTTGCGCTCGCCTCTTTGAACAAGCGATACTCTTCAAGACGGCGAATAAGCGTTTTTTCAGGATCGTCTTCAGGATCGTCAATAACAGGCGGACGGGGAAGTAACGCCTTAGACTTAATCTCAACCAAGCACGCCGCCACTTCGATAAACTCGGACGCGCGCTCAAGGTCTAGCGTATCAATTTCAGCCATACTAGCCAAATACTGCTCCGTTATAGCCGAAAGCGATATTTCATTGATATCAATTTTCGACCTACGAATCAAAAACCACAAAAGGTCAAGTGGTCCGTCAAAGTTTTCAAGATGAACTTCGTACGAATCGGGGTTGTAAACGTCTTTATCTTGGAGCGAGTCAATATATTTTTGAACTTCGTCATCCACGTTGTTACCCTGCTTTGCCGTAGTTTTTTCAGCATCATCAACTACTTCAGTATCCGTTTGCTCAACGTCCTGAATTGCGCTTTCTTGCTCAATATTCACTTCTTTTTCTTCCAAAATTTCTGACATTAGATTACAAAACTCCAAAACATACTGAACGCGTCGATTATCCACGATCTAACGGTATTGATGTACATACCCAAAATATCCATATAGTACGGCATACCCATTATGTCAACGATAATGCTCATACCTACTAAAATGAGCAACAAATATTGACCATAGTTACGCATAAATTTGTTATACTTATTAGTCGCACGCGTTACGCCTTCGACAATATTGTATCCATCAAGCGGATAAATAGGCAAAATGTTAAACAATGCGAGGTTTACGTTGATGATTACAAACCACAAACAAAATTCACGAAGATAATAGAATAAATTCGCTAAAATTTCGTTATTTTGTGATATCGCTGTCATTGCACCATTGTTACAAAGGAAAAACAAAGGTACAAATAAAAAGGCTAACAACAAGTTAAAAAGTATTCCTGCCACCGAAACTAGCACTAAACCTAACTTCCTATTGCGGAAATTGTTAGGATTGATAGGTACAGGACGCGCATAGCCTATTCTCGCAAGGAGCAACATCATAAGTCCAAAAATATCAAAATGTGCAATCGGATTAAGCGAAAGTCTGCCGTTGTACTTTGCCGTAGGATCACCGTTCCAAAGAGCAACGTATCCGTGCGCAAGTTCGTGCAACATAATCGCCAAGATTATCGCTATTGCAGCCACTAAAAATTCTAAAACACCGGAATATCCGAACATAATACCATCCTTATTTTTTAATCCACGACGGAATTTCATCACGAGCCATCAAGTCTTCATAAGACTGAGGGCGAACAACGTACTCAGACTCTCCCCCGTTTACCATAACTACGGGCGGAACAACGTTACGATTATAATTGCTTGCCATTGAGTAGTTATATGCGCCTGTTGTAAACACCGCTAAAACGTCACCAGGCTTTGCGGGCGGAATCATTACGTCCACAGCAATCATATCTCCACTTTCACAGCATTTTCCTGCCACAGTAACTTTGTCCGTCTTTTCTTCGCTCATTCTATTTGCAAGCGCAACTTCATATTTAGCATCATACAAAGCATATCGTGGATTTTCAAACATACCACCGTTTATGCTAACGTATTTTTTAACGTCTTTAATCTCTTTTACTGCGCCTACGGTATAAAGCGTAATTCCAGCCTCGCCTACAATGGATCTGCCAGGTTCTAAAATCAAGCGCGGACTTTTAATTTTTTTAATCGAAATACACTCGTTAAGTTTGTCCACTATCGCATCAACGTATTGATAAGGCTTAAGCGGACGATCTTCATCAGTATAGCGCACGCCGTAGCCACCACCTAGATTGAGTTCATTAACTTCGATTCCGTTTTTATTTAATGAGGCAATAAAATCAGTCATCTTTTCAACTGCAAGTTCAAAGGGAGCAATCTCAAAGATTTGCGAGCCGATATGACAATGAACACCTAAAAAGTTAAGATTGTTTTTTGAACAAATACGCTTAATAATTTGTTCTGCCGTGCCGTCGGCTATAGAGAAACCGAACTTGCTGTCCACTTTCTTAGTTTGAATAAACTTGTGCGTGTGAGCGTCAATTCCAGGATTAACTCTAACCATAACTCCTATTTTCTTGCGAGCGTGGGCGCAAATGAAATCAAGCATATCAATTTCGAACTCACTATCCACAACGACTGCGTGAACGTTATTCTCAACTGCAAGTTGAAGTTCATAAGGCGTTTTGCCGTTTCCGTGGAAATACAAGTTTTCACAACTCATACCCGCAGAAATGGCCGTCAACAATTCCCCAGCAGACACAACGTCAGCGCCTAAATTTTCGCTTTTACAAATAGCGTAAATGGCCTTTGTGGAAAATGCCTTCGACGCATAACAAACAAGGCTATTAGGATATTTTTTGGAAAGCACTTCGGTATAACTGCGACATATTTTACGAATATACGCCTCATCCATAACGTACAACGGCGTACCATATTTAACTACCAAATCAACGGTATCACATCCGCCTATCTCTAAGTGTCCAAGATTATTAACTTTTAGCGTTTCTCTCTCTTTCATCTTTATCTCCAAAAAACACACACTTCCACAAATACTGATTTATTATACCACTTTTTGTTTTATCAGTCAAATATATTAAGCCTTTTATCTAAGATAAAGAGTGTACGAAAAATAAAAAAACCGTGAACAATTTTTCACGGTTAAATTTGTTAAAATAAATTTTTTGCGCACAAAAGCGCATTTTTGACTTATTTTTGGTCAATTTATACTATGACACGCATAGTAATTTTACCAATTTCTTATTATATCATTTACAAAATCCATAAATTTTGAAGTACTTACACTCTCTTTTGATATTAAATCACACTCAGCGATTACTTCATCAGACATAATAATCTTAATCTTGCCAATAACGTCTCCTTCATTTATAGGCGCATTAACGTCATTTATTTCGTATTTTATCTCACAATTTTTCAGTTCTCCCTTCTTACAAAAGGCTCTTAGGTCAGTTTTTGCGCAAATTTCCACGCTTTCTTTCGTACCATTTAACACTTTTGCCGTTAAGTTTACGCTCTCACCGCCATTTACAAAGCATTTTGTTTCATAATTCGCAAATCCGTAGTTAAATAATTTACTCACTTCCGCATTTCTAGTCTTTGAATTTTCTGCACCGATTACAACGCAAATTAGTCGCGTTTCTCCCCTTTTTGCAGTCGCGCCCAAGCAAGAACGAGCCTCTGACGTATAACCCGTTTTACCACCGTCGCATCCTTCGTAAAATTTAACTAATTTATTAGTGTTCGTCAGTTGCGTAATTCTGCCACTTGGATGAGCAAAATCCATCATCCAAATTCCCGAGAATTCAAAAAATCTTTCGTGTTCAATTAATTTTTTAAGCATTATCATTACGTCATTTGCACACGAATATTGTCCTGGCGCAGGCAACCCCGTACAATTAACAAAACAAGTATTTTCCATACCCCACTTTTGCGCAATATCGTTCATAAGCGCAACAAAACTTTCAACGTCGCCACTAATATGTTCCGCCATAGCAACACACGAATCGTTTGCCGACGCCACAATAATACTTTTAATTAGTTCTTCAGTCTTATACGAGCAACGCGCATCCAAAAACGCCTGCGAGCCACCCATTGACGACGCGTTTTCGCTCACGGCAATTTCTTGATCATAAGTCAAGTTCCCTTTCTCAATTTCATCAAAAATCAAATTGAGCGTCATTATTTTGACCATACTCGCTATTTGAAGTCGCTCGTTCTCGTTTTTTGCATAAACAACCTTACCACTATACGCATCAGCAAGCAAAGCGGATTTTGCCGAAATACTTATAACTTCTTGCGCTCCTACGGATAATTTTACGCCAAACAACGTACAAACAACGAAAAATAACGCCAAAAACGTTGCAATAATTTTATTTCGTTTCATTTATTTTCCTCCATACGCTTAATATCCGCAATAGAAGAAAAAATATGCGCTAAATAAATATTCCACCCACAAAAACAACAACAACTTCAACGATTATTGCAATTAAAACGGCAACAAACACAAATGCAAAATCTTTACACAAAATCCCTAGTTCCTTAAAGCCATAACTACACCGACAAGCACTATTTATCACTTTACAAGACGCACCGGCATAAATAATCAACCACAACAACAACGAAACGACGTGTAACACAAAATAAATAATCCCAAAAAACGCGTTACAGCGCAAAATCAGTATATCAAAATACAACGTCGTATATGCTTTGTACGCCAAAACGACAGGCGAAAGCAAGCAAGTCAAGTCGTTAAACGAGCAAAGCAAAATTACGGCAAGTATCAGCGCACTTTCAAATAAACGCGCAAAAAGTATTGATAAAAGCGACCTGTTTCCATTAAAGTAAAGAATAATTATATTGTTACTTTTCTCGCATACGTCACAAGCATCATTTACAGCAATGCCATTACACACCGCCACAAGCCCTGCTATTATTCCCACGCTCAAAATCAGCAAAATTTTGATAAAATTTCTACGAACAAAACCCACTAAATCCGTTTTTATAAGCAATATTTTCATACACCATTATACGCCAAATCTCT
>JAZOUI010000038.1:0-5020 GCA_045658145.1 Pumilibacteraceae bacterium | reverse complement strand
ACGTTTTTAACGCTCGTCCAGTCGGCAACGCCTTTAAGATCGATATTTCCAAGCGCCGTGTAAATAACTTGTTTTGCCTCGTCGACAAGCATTTCCGCCTCGTCTTTTGCGTACATAAAACCACGCGAAGTGATATCCACTCCAAAAACTTCTCCGCTAAGCGAATTAACGCCAACTGCGCAAACAATCATACCTTCTTCCGCTAGGTGCTTTCTATCGCGAAGTACAACGCTACCCACGTCACCTACTCCTAATCCGTCAACAAGCAAGCATCCCGAGTGAACGTTATCGCCAAGGCGAATACTGCTCTTGCTAATTTCAGCAACGTTACCCACTTCGGTTATTACGATATTAGTAGAAGGAACGCCCATTTTTACTGCAAGTTCGGCGTGTTTTTGCAAATGTCTACGCTCGCCGTGCACGGGAATAAAGAACTTTGGCTTAATTAACGAGTGGATAAGTTTGATTTCGTCTTGACAAGCGTGTCCTGACGCGTGAACTTCAGCCAAACTCTCGTAAATAACGCGCGCACCGTGACGGTAAAGATTATTAATTACGCCGTACACCATTTTCTCGTTGCCCGGAATAGGCGACGCGGAAATGATTACGGTATCGTTAAATCCGATATTTACTTTAGGAAATTCGTCGGATGCAATACGAGAAAGCGCACTCATAGGTTCGCCCTGACTTCCCGTAGTTATGATGCAAAGGTTTCTATCTTCCACCTTGTCGATTTGTTCAACGTCGATAATGTTGTTTTTATCAAGTTTAAGTTCGCCTATGTTTCCTGCATACTCAACGATATTTATCATACTTCTACCTGCAAAAGCAACTTTTCTCTTGTACTTTTTAGCAAGGTCAAGTATTTGTTGAAGTCTGTGGATATTTGATGCAAACGTCGCAATAAAAATACGACGGTCGGTGTTTTCGGCAAAAATATGGTTAAGCGATTCACCTACGCGCGATTCACTCATAGACGAGCCTGCTCTCTCGATATTCGTACTCTCTGCTAAAAGAAGTAATACTCCCTTTTGTCCGATTTCAGAAATACGGCGAAGGTCGATAAGGTTGCCGTCAATAGGCGTATAGTCCACCTTGAAGTCGCCCGTGTGGAAAACTACACCGATAGGCGTAGTTATGCATAGCGCGCAACTGCCCGCTATGGAGTGACTTACCTTAACGAATTCTACCTTAAAGTTATTTCCAAGCGATACTACGCTTTTACTTTTTATAACGTTAAGGTTACCTTCCACTTTTTGCTCGCGAAGTTTTGCGTCAACAAGCGCCAAAGTGAGTTTTGTTCCGTAAACGGGAACGTTAAGGTCTTTTAAAAAGTACGGGAGCGCGCCGATATGGTCTTCGTGGCCGTGTGTAAGCACAACGCCCTTTACTTTGTCTTTGTTTAATAATAAATAGGTGTAATCGGGTATAACCAAATCCACCCCAGGCATATCTCCGCCCGGGAAGGTATCGCCACAGTCAACGATAATAATTTCGTCACCATACTGAAGCGCGGTCATGTTCTTGCCGATTTCACCCACGCCCCCAAGAAATAAAACCTTGAGTGCGGGTTCGTCAATAACGTGTCGCAATTCTACCTCCAAGTATTAAGTTCATTTGTTTTCTGGTAATATTATACTAAATTTGGGTAGAATTGACAATCGTTTAAGCCCTATTGTCCACTAAATTCTCATAATTTTTTAGGTCGAAACGCTCGGCTTTTAAATCAAAATCCACTTTTTCGACAAAATCCGTGCCTATAATAGCATTTTCATAATTTCCTGTAACCGTTACGTTTTCCATCACGATACAGTTTTTTAAGCGCGCGCAAGATGCAACGTGTGAATTTTTGCCTATAATGCAGTTGTCCACTTTTCCAAGCGTGGTAGCGTTGTGTCCTAAAAGCGAGCCTGCATTTTCACGGCTCGGTAATATTTGTTCGTTTTTAAGCACAGGATAAAAACTACCGCTACGGACGTAAAAGTTTGCTTTGAAATAACTTTGTTTATCGCCTATATCACACCAGTAGCCATTATGAAGGTACGCTCCCACCTTATTAGTTTGCAATAGCGTGGGGAAAAGGTTACGTGCAAAATCAAAACTAACGCCACTAGGCACGTAGGAAAGCACGCTTTTATTTATAACGTAAATACCTGTGTTTACTAAATTCCCGTATTCGCGCGTGGCAGGTTTTTCTACAAACGATATGACTTTGTCCGTTTCGTTTATATTCACCACGCCGTAAAGCGACGGATTATCTACTGACGTAACTGCCATAGTCACGTCGTTAGCGCTAGACAAATGCTTTTCAATCATTTCGCTTAAGTTCACGTTATTCAGCGCGTCCCCACTAATAACGATAAACACGTCGTCCAAAAATTCACTTGCATTTTTTACTCCACCTGCTGTGCCAAGCGGTTGGTCTTCAGTAGAAAAATGTGCTGTTATTTGATTGTATCCGCTACAAAAAGTGTAAACTTGCTCGGCTTTGTATCCAAGCGTAAAAGTTACGTCAGTAATACCGTAATGATAAAGTTGCGCCACCACGTAGTCGAGCATAGGTCGGTTAGCAAGTGGCAACATAGGTTTTGGGCAATTATCGGTAAGTGGTTTTAGCCTACTTCCAAATCCCCCTGCAAGCACGATTGCATTCATAAAAAATCTCCTTATTCTTCCTTTAGTATGGAAAAATAAGGATTTTTTATACAAAAAAACCGACTGCCCATAGACAATCGGAGTTTATATTAAAGTTTTATCCAGTTGTGATAGTCACGATACACACCTTCACTGAATAGATGTGAGTCGTTAGACAGTTGCAAAAGTTTGGGGAAAACAATGTCGCCTTCTTTTGCCTTGTCGTTAAAGTAGATGACCGAAACGCCCGAGTGTTGCATATCAAACGTCGTTGCAAACACGGGGTATGGAATATCAAGCACGCTACTAAAAAACGCCATACCAAATCCTTGGTGTGCAAAAAGTGCTACACGCTTTTTATTTTCGCCCAAACAAATATAGCAGTTGTTTTCTCTGTCGTGGCGATATCCAAGCGATTCAAAAAACTCATCACAATTTTTATCTACCGTTTGAACACCTTCTTTGAACGTTGTATCAGCAAACAATTCGTGTTCGTACCACTTCTTGCCCAAACTTCTAACTTGCTCTTTTCTAAAGTTAGAAATTGTCTCATCATGAGCAAACGACCATGTACGTCCCCCTTCGTTTTTAGGAACGGTAAACAATTCCCACGCTCTACCTTCATTTGCCCACGGGAGCAAAATCATTTCTTTTTTTAGCGCGTCGCAAGTAGGCTGAGCAGTTTGCATAGCGCGCGTGGACGTAGACGCGTATACTTCGTCCAGTCCATATTCACTAAAACGCTTTACAAGCGCTTTTGCTTGCTTATGCCCTGTTTCAGTCAAACAATCAGGATCATAAATCGGCTCGCCATGTCGAACGTAATAAAATATCATTTTCTTTCTCCTAATAGAAAGCACGCCCAAAAAATGAGCGTGCTATTTTTAATCAATCAACTTTACGAGCAAGAATAAATTATTCGTTGTCGTTAAGGCAAGCAATACCAGGAAGAACTTTTCCTTCAAGGTATTCAAGGGATGCGCCACCACCGGTAGAGATGTGCGTTACCTTGTCAGCAAAGCCGAGTTGTGCAACTGCTGCAGCGGAGTCACCACCACCGATAATGGTGATTGCGCCTTCGTTATCAGCGAGCGCTTGAGCGATTGCTCTAGTACCAACTGCAAACTTTTCCATTTCGAATACGCCCATAGGACCGTTCCAAACAACCGTCTTAGCCTTTGCAACTTCTTCAGCGTAAAGAGCAATAGTCTTAGGACCAATGTCAAGACCTTCCCAGTCAGCAGGGATATTGCCTTCTACAATCTGAGTGTTAGCATCGGGAGCGAACTTGTCAGCAATTACGTTATCAACGGGGAGCATAAGTTTTACGCCCTTTTCCTGAGCCTTTGCCATAAGTTCTTTTGCAAGTTCGATCTTGTCTTCTTCCAAAAGCGAGTTACCTACTTCAAATCCAAGTGCCTTACGGAAGGTATAAGCCATACCACCACCGATAATAAGGCTGTCGCACTTGTCGATAAGGGACTTAATAACTTCGATCTTGTCGCTTACCTTAGCACCACCAAGGATTGCTACGAAAGGACGAACGGGGTTTTCAACTGCACCGCCAAGGAATTTAAGTTCCTTTTCAATAAGGAAACCGCTAACTGCTACGGGAGCAAAGCCGTACTGTACGATACCAGCAGTCGTTGCGTGAGCACGGTGAGCAGTACCAAACGCGTCGTTAACGTAAACTTCGCAGAACGCAGAAAGCTTACGGCAAAGTTCTTCGCTGTTCTTCTCTTCACCAGCGTCGAAACGGGTGTTTTCCAAAAGAACGATTTCGCCTTCTTTAAGCGCTGCTACTTTTGCTTGAGCATCTTCGCCAACGATATCGGTAGCGAAAGTTACCTTTCCGTCCAAAAGTTCGTTAAGACGTGCTGCTACGGGAGCAAGCGTGAATTTCTTGGGATCTTTTTTCTTAGCCTTTTCAATGTATTCAGCCGTTGCTGCAGCCTGTTCTTCTGCGGGAAGTGCGGCTACTGCCTTCTTCTCTTTCTTGGTAAGACCAAAGCCTTCGGTGAAAATGTTGTGGGGCTTGCCCATGTGCGAGCAAAGAATAAGCTTTGCGCCCTGTTCCATCAAATACTTAATGGTAGGAAGCGCACCCATAATTCTGTTTTCGTCCGTAATGTTGCCGTCGCCATCAAGGGGAACGTTGAAGTCGCAACGTACTAATACTTTTTTACCCTTAACGTCAATGTCTCTTACAGTTTTCTTGTTCATAAACCTTACTCCTTGTAAAATTTTATTTTCCTTATATATTGTACATTTTACAAACAATTAAGTCAAGTTTATTTGACCACTTTATCGTAAATGCTTTCAAAAAAATTATCAAAAAACCACTTAAAAACAGTTGCGCTAATTTTTATTTTATGATATTATTATT
>JAZOUI010000037.1:0-1774 GCA_045658145.1 Pumilibacteraceae bacterium | reverse complement strand
TATTATTGCAAGTTGCTTGTTTGCACGATAAGACGAATAACGACAAATATCGTTTATCAAACCCGTTCCTACGCTAATGAGGGCGTCAACTCTATCTAGACACTTTTCAAGTTCTTTTACTTCACGCATATCGGCTACGCGCATACTCTCGTAAACGCGAAGTTCAACCGTAAACCCGTTATCGAGCAACTGCTCGTAAAGCCCTTTCGTCACACGGAAAGAGTTTTCGTCCGCTACCATCAAAATTCTAGTGGGGAAAGAATATTTTTTCAAAGTTTCTGCAACGTGGTTTATTGCGCCACTACTAATCTCCAAACCTTCAAGGTCAAAGTCGTGAACGTGACCACACTCACAGTTCGCCATTTGTTGTCTTATATCATTAAGATTCATTTCCGTTTCTCCTTAGTCTATATATTTATATTTAAGCACTTTTTGTTTATAATGTCAACGCTTTAAGTATTTTTGGTCTAAATTTATATGCTATCTTGCGATTAATTGCGCTTATTCGCTTTTGGGAATAGAAAGACGACTACTCAGTTCGTCAAGTGGATTGTATCCCATACTTTTAAGACGGTGATTACGCGCCACGACTTCAAGTATAACCGCAAGGTTTCGTCCGGGTTTTACGGGAAGAATATATAACGGCAAATCCGTTTCTAAAATAGTATGGAAATTTTCTTCGTCGCCTAATCTATCGTACTGTTTATTTTCGTTCCACTTTTCAAGTCTTACCACAAGGTCGACCATTTTGCTTTCACGAATTGCACCTGCTCCGTACATAGCACGAATATCGATAATTCCCACGCCTCTTATTTCCATAAAGTGACGTATTGACGCAGGCGAACTACCCACTATTCTATCCGAAATTCTTTTCAGCGTAACAGCGTCGTCCGCCACAAGACGATGCCCGTTTTGAATAAGTTCGAGCGCAGTTTCACTCTTGCCCACGCTTGAATCACCTATAATAAGTACGCCTACGCCGTAAAGGTCCATAAGTACCGCGTGCACCGTTTCAGTAGGCGCAAGCAAGTCGTTAAGATAAATACTTATCTCGTTCACAAAATGCGTAGTACGAAGTTTACTTCTAAAAATCGTGCGCCCGTATTTTTCAGCCGACTGCATAATTTCGCGCACGGGGTCAAGTACGCTAGTGATTACTAAACAAGGAAAATCATACGAAAAAAGTTTATCGCACGCCTTTTCTCTTTGCTCGCTCGTGAGACTGTTAAGATAGGACATTTCCGCTTCGCCTATTACCTGTACACGCTCGGCAGAAAAATGGCTGTAATATCCTGCTAGTTGAAGTCCGGGACGACTGATGTTAAAGGTCGCTATGTGCATATATTCGCTTTTGCCCGCGTGCAAAATTTCCAAATTAAGTCTATCCGCAAACTCTTTTATGCTAACGTCCTTTTCGTTTTCTTGCAGTTCAGTTAGTCTTTTCGGCATACTCTACTCCTTACAAAATTTTTCTATAACGTGCGCTACGCCGTCGTCATCATTAGAAAGCGTAACGTAATCCGCCTGCTCAATCGTTTCTTTTCTCGCGTTCGCTACCGCAACGCCAAGACCTGCTTTTTGTATCATTGCAATGTCGTTTTGGTTATCACCGATTGCAATAACGTCATCAAGCGAAACTCCTAATTTTTTAGCCACACGCTCCATACCTAACCCCTTTCCTGCCGTTACGGGACAAAACTCGTAATACTCGTGCGACGACATTATATGGAACACGCCCGGCAAATCCATATTGTCAAATATTTCATCCATCATC
>JAZOUI010000036.1:0-2670 GCA_045658145.1 Pumilibacteraceae bacterium | reverse complement strand
GGTAACGGTCCGGAGCTGTTAAAATACATAGCAGGCGAAAAGGTAACAAGCGAATTAAAGAAAGGGCAAATATATTTTAAGCGTTTTGCAAATGGTGCAAAACTTCTTTGCGCGCGCTCACCGCATATCACGATGGGCAATCTTTACTGCGTGGAAAATAACCTTGACGGCGATATTTGGAATTACTTTGACTTGGGTAAAAATATCGTTTGTGTAAACGCTATTGGAGAGAATATTCAACAACGCTTAAACGGTTGTGATTACGACTCAGACGCTATGCTCGTAACGGACGATAAGTTATTGGTGGAAACCGCCGAGAAGTATAAAGAGTATTTCAAAGTTCCCGTTTGTGGTATTCCGTCAATGAGTAAAAACGGTCAAACTCTTGCCGAGCTTGACCACGATACAAGCGAAAATAAGATTGGCGAAATTGTAAACCTTTCGCAAAAGTTAAACAGTATTATATGGAACGAAATCCATCACGGCGCGCCCATAGAGAAAATCTTAGAGATTTATAACGACGTGTGTAAGCTTGCCGTTTTATCGGGATTGGAAATAGATAAGGCAAAGCGCGCTTACGATAATGTAAATGTAGGGAAAGAACTTTCCGCGTTGCGTAAAAAATATAATCGTCCTGCGCCCATTTTCTTTAAGGAGATAGACGAAAAGGGCAAGGACAACGAATACGAGTTTTACGATACGGCGATGGATTATATCTATCAAGCGGTTAGAAAATTCAACTTCTTAAAGGGTAAGCGAAAAAGAATAAAGTATATGCCTATTTCTTGGGTAGTGGGAGAAAATACAACTTCGGATAATGCTACCGATTATAGACATAGAGATAAAATTATTGAGATTTGCGAAGAGTATAGGACGAGAATTGACCGCTTGTATATGGAACTTCGGATAGCGGACGACCAAGAAAGGGAAGTTCTCTACGATACAATTGCGGAAGAAAAAGCCGAGAGAGATAGGCAAGTTTCAAAGTGGTTAACGAGTGCAAACGTGCTTATATTTGTAGTGCGCCATTATGAAAAGAATCGTCCGTCCGATTGGCGAATTTATGCTCCAATAGTAAATTCTAAACGATTTAAGGATTTTATGCTTAAAGGTGGTTCGCCTATAGGTTTCGTTGAAGAAAATATATTTGGAAAGATTAGCGTATATGGCAAGAAATTCGCAAGAAAGTGGTAAAAAGTGAAAGAGCGAGCCTATAACGAGATGCTCAAAAATCAACGTTTTCCCTTTCTATGAAAGGGAAAGTCTTGCCAAAAATATAAAAAGAGTAATCGGCGTAATAGAACCCGTTTTCCCAAAGCGTGGGAATTAAGGCTCGACAGTGATAAACTGTCGAGCTTTTTCTATGTCCAAAATACAACTGAATATTCAATGGTTAGGGTTGGTTTCAACGTTATAGCGAGGAACGTATTTGTCTTGCCAAATACCGATTTTTCAAATCGCCTCGTTAGGGGAAACCCCTAATACCC
The DNA here is from genome assembly GCA_045658145.1 of Pumilibacteraceae bacterium. Lineage (GTDB taxonomy): Bacteria > Bacillota > Clostridia > Christensenellales > Pumilibacteraceae > UBA10677. The sequence goes on along the minus strand of JAZOUI010000036.1, from coordinate 1,183 downwards.
CAAACAACAAAAAAGAAAAGGAGGAGAAAGTATAGGAAGGAGAACAAGACCATTTGCCTACAATTTTAGGGCAAGCGAACAAGAGAAAAATTTAATAGATAGTGCAATAGTAAAGAGTGGACTGACGATAACGGACTTTGTAATTCGGTCAATTACCGATAAGCCGATTACCGTGATAGAAAACGGCAACGAAATTTTAGCCGAACTAAAACGGCAAGGTAAAAACCTAAATCAAGTGGTTAGAAGCAGTTATAACAGCTTGGCTACGGAAGAAGAAATAAAGGCGTGTATCAAAAGTTTGAAAGAACTATACCGCAAAATATCTATTGCAATCGGAGGTGGATAATGCCGCTTTTTAAGTGTAGTGCAAGCAAAGCAAAACCGAAAAATGGTATCGCGTATATCACCGACGAGAAGAAAGCAAAGATAGTGACGGTTAGAAATCTTTTTGAAGACGAGGACTACGCAAAGCAGTTTGAAGAAACGGCAAGCAGGTTTGGTAAAGGGGATAAGTTTGACGAGCGCAAATATTATCATTGTAAATTATCGTGCGCGCGGCAAGATAAAGTTTCGCCCGAAAAGGCGCACGCTTACGCTGAAGAACTAACGGCAAAATTATTCAAAGACTATGAGTGCGTGATTGCTACTCACACGGATACGCAAACGGTGCATAGTCATATCATCGTAAACGCCGTTGACCCGATAACGGGCAAGAAATTGCAGTTCAACAAACAAGACTACGTGAAGATGAAAGACGAAGCGAATAGGATAGGGAAGAAATACGGGTTTAGCGAAACGGATTTTAGAAAGCGTGGCAAGAACAGTAGAACGGCAGTCGAAAAGAAGATAATGCTCAAAGGCGGTACGAGTTGGAAAGAAGAACTTAGAGAAGTAATTGCGGAAGCGATTAAAAACTCAAATACGCCCGACAAGTTCAAGGAATATCTTGAAAAGTGTTACGGCGTAAAAATCACAAGGGATGGAAAGGATTATTCTTATCTGCATCCTGAAAAACAAAAACCTATCCGAGGGGAAAAGCTCGGAATAAATTATAGTAAAATGGAGGTATTAAAACAACTTGATAAACAAAATAACGGGCGAGCGTCCTCAGCCTATAATAAAGGACGAACCGGTGGATTTATCGCGCAACCCGTCGGCACTAGAACTGTGCGAAGAAGTAAAA
>JAZOUI010000035.1:0-2531 GCA_045658145.1 Pumilibacteraceae bacterium | reverse complement strand
CTGTCGAAGGATCTAACAGGTTTATCCGCGTTATCGGTTTGGTTTAAGCCGATTGCGTTTATTTGCCGTTGAGATTCTTCACTTCGTTCAGAATGACAATCCTAATAAGGTGTGTCAGTTTATCTATGCGAATAGCCTTATTTACGAAACCGTTTTTGGTAGCCCTCTCCGTCGCTACGCGCCACCTCTCCCAAGGGGCGAGGCTTTAAATTTTGAACGAACGGGAAAGGCTCTCACAGGGGAGAGCTGTCACCATAGGTGACTGAGAGGGGGTATAAGCCGTACAACTTATTCCGCGCCTACTAATCCACCTTCGGTGGCGGCAGGAGCAAGCCCCTGCCCTACAGTAAGGTAGGTTTTTTAGCCTTTGCGTTAAGGGGTTATTCTTCTTTATTATTCTTCTTTATTATCTTCTTTATTTTCTTCTACGGTAGTAGAATCTTCGGATTCTTCTTGGGAATCTTCTTGGGAATCGGATGAAGAAGTATTTTCATTTTCTTCTTTTGTAACTTCCTTTTCCTCTTCATCGTCGTCGGGGTCGGGCTTTGCGATCCAAAAGCCGATCGCGAGAATACCAAGCACGGCAACGATATAAATCCAGCCTTCCATTTTCACCCAGTTAGAAAAATGCCCAACCTTGGGGAAGACCTCAATAACTTCGCCCAGTATTTCGTTTTGTTTTACGGGCGTAGTGTCGGCAGCGTTGTTAGCGTCGCCACGGGTAATAAAATCACCGTTAGAGTCGTAATTGATAATGCGGTGAGTGGTAGGAATCTTGTCGCCCTCTTGCAAAAAGGTAACGATATCGCCTATCTTGTACTCGCCTGTGTCTTTGATTAAAATCATATCGCCTTCTTCAATCGTGCCCGACATACTACCCGTCTCGATAGTAAGCGTAGCGTATCCGAACATAGAAGGCACGGGAGAACCGATAATGAACTTATCTACTGCAAGCCACGCCACCACGGTCAAAACTATACCAAAAAGTACCCATAATGTTATGGATAAAACTTTTTTGGTTATTTCCCAGACCTTTTTTAGTGGCATTTCGTCCTCCGTCACAAGACAAAACTCCCCCTTCCCCCTTTATTATTAGGTAGGAAGGGAGTTTTTATCTTATTTTTTGTTAAAAATTATGCTTGTACCTGTTGTACAGTTACAATAATCGAGAAAGTAAGAGTAGTTTCAATTTCGCCGTATTTTGTACTGTCAGTAAACGAACTTACAAGCGAATTATCAGCAAGACGGGCATCATCAATATCATCCCAATCTTTTTCTGCTGCCTTAAAACCGATAATGGTATCTTTCTTATTATTTGTCGCAATTTCATCTGCATTTGCACCATTATCGAGTAACCATTCCCAAGAAATAGTATAATCCGTACTAATTTCCGTACCAGGAGTAAGAGCCTCTGCAGGGGTAAAACTTTCTAACGTAGTTTTAAGATCAGTACCCGTTTTGGTAGTAGTACCATCACTAACAGTCCATTGAATAGGCATATATGTGTCAAAACTGATTGCACTAGAAACCGTTGCGCTAAAAGTAAGTCTTGCAAGAACTTCTGCTACACCATTAACAGAAATAGTCATAGAACCTTTCGTGCCAGGTGCTACAACTTTTGCAGTACCAACAGCATCAACAACAACAGCACCAGAGCCATCTACTTTTGCAGTAGCATTAGCACCATCTTTTTTGTATTGATCACCAAAAAGATTAGTCGTATTTGCACTTACAACATAACCCCATTTAGCCGCAGTTGCGGTTTGATCACCGGAATTGAAAGAACTAACGTATCTCGAGTAGGTCATAGCGCCCATACCGACAACTAATGCAACCATAAGGAGCATAGCAACGACGATAAGGGGTTTTCTGTTTTTACGATTTTTCTTTTCCATAATAAAAAGTCTCCTCTAAATAATTGGACAAGTAAATTACCACTTGCGTAATCTCTTGTTGAGTAGCCACGAAACGTAGAATAGCAAAATTCCTGCATTGATGAACAACAAAATCAGCCACAACCAGCGAATTGTACCACCGTACTCTTCCGTGCCCTCTACTTCGATTTTTGTACCGCCCTGAGCAGTCGGATCGATATGCTCTTCGGCGTAAGTGTTAATACCCAGTTTTAGCGAAACGCCACTTTCCACGGCTTTGTCGCCATAAAGCGTGTCAAGTTCGTCATTGCCACCGTCGAACTCCCACATAAGCTCGAGAACGAAAGTTTCGTACGAGTTTGCACCAAGCTGGCTGACGTGAGCGGATACGGTAGCGTCCTGGACGTACTCGTATTCCGTTTTACTGCCGATAAGGTATGCTCCGTTTTGCGTATAGAGTTTTACCTTTAGCGGGAAAGTGTATTGTTTTAGCGTTTCGTCGCCCACCGTCAGCGTGAAGTCAATGTCCGTTTCGTACACAACTGCCATATTGCCGTTGTTGTACATACTGAACTTGTACTCCATTTCCGTGCCGGGCGCGATTACTGCGGTGCCGTCCTGCGAAAGAACGGTCGTTTGTCCTTGTCCGTTTACGTA
>JAZOUI010000034.1:0-7836 GCA_045658145.1 Pumilibacteraceae bacterium | reverse complement strand
ATATTCAATATGAATCTGAAACTTTTGACTATTTCATATTCTACAATGTTACAAATGATGAGTATAATATTTGTCCTATAAACGGCGAATATAAGTGTATATATCTTGCATACGATTGTGATAATCAAAAATTATTTATATTAGATAATTACACAATTAATATTATTTAGACAAACATCACTTTTAATGTCAATAATATTGTAAAATATATTTTATCTTTTGCCTTTATGCAACAAAACGCCACGGTACGTACCTCGGCGTTTTTGTATTTTTCATATGTTTTCACTCCCCTATTGACAAATCGGTGTGTTTTCGTTTTCTATTCCACATCTCTTGCATTTGCAAAAACTCTATGTTATAATATAATCAATAGGTAAAGTATTGGATTAATTCTTGGTTCGAATAAAGGAGATGTATTTTTATGAAAAAATATTATTTTGAATCAGTTGGTAGAAGTTTAGTGTATGTATTCATGGTACTGTTCTTTACCGCTATTTTAATATTAGCAATTTTAGCAAAAGATACAACTTCCCAACAATCAACAGTAATAGTAGTTAGTGCTTGCTGTATTGTTATTTCAATTTTATTATTTTGGATAGGTTTTAGTTTATCCATGAGAATACAAATCGATTATACCCAAAAAGAACTATATATTAGACATCCATATTTTATAAAAAGAATTAATTTCGAAGACGTTTTATCCATTCAAATAATTGATTATAATGAAGTTGCTTTTGATTTTGTATTGACAACAAAAAACAAAACTAAAAAAATGGCGTATGCAAGATATTATAGAAAAAAGGCAACAGAAAAAAGAATTTCTAAAATAAATGAGTTGAAACAAGATTTAATGAATATTTCTAATAAGAATTATTAAATTACATAAAAAAACAAAAAAAACGGGCTACCACGTGGTAGTCCGTTTTGATTTTTGTAAGGTAATTATTGTTTTGTGGAATCGTAGGTGACTTCTTTGCCGTTGAAATAAACTGCGATCATACCTGGACCACAGGACGCGCCCAAAATAGGGCCTGCATAGCCGATATGGAAATTTTCTTCGGCTACGTTGAGCCTGGCTAAAATCTCATTTTTAAGCGTAATAGCGTCGTCGTAGCAATCGCAATGGCGAATCCAAACATCAGGATAATCGCCTGCAATATAGTTTTGTGCAACGCGTTCGGCAACGCGAATAAGCGAATTTTTTCTGCCTTTTACCTTTTCAATACTTACGTTGTTACCACTTGCGTCCGAAATAATAATAGGTTTTACGCTAAGTAGTCCACCAAAAAATGCGCTCATTGCCGAAACTCTGCCTGCTTGTTTAAGGTAAGTAAGGCTTTCGACCGTAGCCTCTTGGTTAACGTATTTTTTATAATTCTCAATGAACGTTGCCGTTTCTTCAATGCTTTTGCCTTCCGCTCTACACATAGACGCGCGAATACACAAAATTCCTTCGCCACCACACGAATTAAGCGCGTCCACGCAAATGATTTTGCTGTCAGGATATTTTGCTAAAAGTTCGTCACGGGCAACGCAACTTGCTTTAATGGACGCGGACAAAGCGGACGAGCAAGCAATATACAAAACGTCGTAGCCCTGCTGGATATACTTTTCAAAAGCGGACAAGAACTGCGCTGCATTAGCCTGCGAAGTCTTAACACGCTTTCCATTTCTCATAAGGTTATAAAAATCGGGTGCGGAAAGAGTTTCCCAATCTAGGCTTGCGATAACGTCCTTATCGTCGTAGCTATAATGCATAGGAACGTAATCAATCTCATACTTTTCTCTCCACTCTTTTTCAAGGTCAGAGCAAGAATCGGTAACAATAACGTACTTTTTCATTTCTATCTCCTTTTAGCGAATATAACCGCTTTTGATCATATTAACTGCTTGCTTTACCGTGTTTACTAGCGTATCGGCATTTGCCGAGCCGTGCGCTTTGATTACGGGTTTTTTAACGCCTAATAGTACGGCGCCACCCATTGAATTAAAATCAATCGTTTGTTTAAGTTCGTAAAAAGTCTTTTTTACAAAATCAAGGTCGTCTTTTTTGCCTGCATTTTTGATTAGAAGGTCAAGCGTTTTTTTCATCATAAACTTTGCCGTGCCTTCAACCGTTTTGAGCAACACGTTGCCCCAAAATCCGTCCGCAACAATTACGTCGCACTCGCCTGAAAGCGCGCTTTTGGACTCCATATTACCAACAAAGTTAAGTTTGCTCTTTTTAAGCAATTCAAACGCCTCTTTGCTCACTTGATTGCCTTTTTGGTCTTCCGTGCCTACCGATAAAAGCGCTACGCGCGGATTGTCGATTGCATAAACTTTTTTAACGTATCTACTAGCGTGAGTAGCAAACTGCAAAAGGTGTTCTGCCCTGCAATCCACGTTCGCTCCGCAGTCAGCCAAGCAAGTCATTGTGCCTTTCTCATTGGGCAAAAACGTCACAAGCGTGGGGCGCGTTTCCACGTCTTCTCTTCCTAAAATAAGCACGGCGCCTGCAATCACGGCACCCGTATTTCCTGCCGTAATTAAAACGTGATGCTCGTCGTTTTTCTTAAGCATATCATACGCCACGACAAGTGAAGATTTTTTCTTTCTTCTTATCGCCATTACGGGAGCATCTTCGTTGCTAATGACTTCGCTAGCATCCAAAATTTCTAGTCGCGTTCTATCAAACTGCGCATCTGCCAAAACGCTTTCGATTATATCTCGATTGCCCGCTACCACTAGCGTAACGTCTTGCGTCTCGTTAATGGCAGGCGCAATGCCCGATATAAATTGCTCGGGATTATCACATCCGAACGCATCAATAAGTATTTTCATCTTTACTCCATTATGAGAATATAGTCGTAAACTTCTTGTCCACCGTCTATCTCATAAAACTCTGCATCAGCAAAATGCTCACGTACGTATGCGCCCGTTTGCTCTTTTTCACTAGCCGTAACGTCCGCGCCGTAGAACACAATTATAAAACCTTTTTGCTCTGCGTCAAGCGCACCAGCAAGCGCCGAGAAGGTTTCAGTCTTCGTAGGACAAGACACAAGCATTGTCTTGTTGGTAAAGCCTATGTACTCGCCTTCTTTAATGTCAACGCCGTCCACCGTCGTCGTGCGCACGGAAGTAGTTACCATACCCGTAACAACGTCCGCCATATCGCTTACCATTTGTTCTTTGATTTGCTCAGGCTCGTCGCAGGTGTAATCAAGCATTGAAAGTATTGCATACGCTTGACCAAAGTTTTTGGTTTCGATAACGTAAATTTTGGATTTGTCGTACATTTCAGATGCCTGACGCGCAGCCATTATTATGTTGCTATTGTTGGGCAAAACGTAAATGTAGTCGGCATCAGCCTCGTCAAAAGCATCAATAAAAGTTTCAATGGACGGATTTTTGCCCTGTCCTCCGTCAATAACCACGTCCGCTCCGAACTCGCTAAACGTATTAATAAGTCCTTCGCCCGTAGCCACGGTTACAAGCGCGTATTTTCTATGTCCACGCTTAATTTTAACGGGTACGTACCCCGTCGTTTCTTCTTTTTCTTCCTTGACGGTCTCGTTATGTTGGAGCGTCATATTCTCGATTTTAATGGTCAAAAATTCGCCAAACTGCTGACAAAATTCAAGCACTTTATAAGGCGTAAGCGTATGAACGTGAAGTTTAATAACCGTACCCGTCTTAAACGCTACGATAGAGTCGCCTATGGTTTTTAAGAACTCGGTAATCACACTCACGTCAAAAGCGTTAACGTCCACTTTCTTGGTTTGAAGTTGGAGCAAGCACTCAGTACAATAGCCAAAAGTCATTTCGCTATTTTCGTTGAACTTAGAAAAATCAACCGACTTCGTAGAAAGCGTAGCCACCGTTTCAAGTTCTACTTCTTCACGCAAACCCTTTTGCATACCTTCGGTTATGTATAAAAGTCCTGCGCCACCACTATCGATAACGCCTGCCTCTTTAAGCACGGGCAAAAGTTCGGGAGTACGGTCAAGCGACTTTTTCATTTCATCCACGCACTCGTCCATAAATTCACCAACGGTACTATTTTCGCTAGCACGTTGGCTTGCGATTTCAGCACTTTCTCTTGCTACGGTAAGTATCGTGCCCTCAACGGGACGCTCAACGGACGTATAAGCCTGCTTTACGCCCTCAACGAACGCCAAACCAAGTTCGGATACAGTCACGGTATCCTTTCCTTTTAACCCGTTAGAAAGACCGTAGAAAAGTTGAGAAAGAATTACGCCCGAGTTACCACGAGCATTGAAAAGCATACCACGTGCAAGCGATTCTGCCTTCTTGCACACCGAATTTTCCTCTACCGAGCGAAGTCCGTCAATACCACCATTTATAGTCATATACATATTGTCGCCCGTGTCTCCGTCGGGAATAGGGAACACGTTAAGGTCGTTTACCGTTTGTAAGTGCGCCTTTAAGTTATGCACACCGCTCAAAATCATACGCTCGAACAAAGCGCCGTCAATTACTTTTTCGTTAGTACTATTAAACATTTCTTTCTCCTGTTTCTGCCTTTATTCGCTTATAACATACTTATTTTAACATTTTTATATGAACTGAAACAAAACTAAACCCACCGATTTCTATTTTTTCGGTGGGTTTTTATCTTTTTTATTGAATTTTGACGCTTTTTACTGCTTTTTAGGTAAAGTTACGCTAAAAATCGTGCTGTCCGTATCGCTCGTAACGGATATTTTGCCTTCGTGCAAATCTACTATATGTTTTACAATCGAAAGGCCTATACCATTACCTTCTTTTTTCTGACCAGCCTGATAGAACTTACTGAAAATTTTCTCTATTTCTTTCTTCTCGATAACTTCGCCACGGTCGCTAACAGACACCGTCGTTTCGTCCGCGCTATCCTCTATCTTAATTACAAGCGAAGTTTTGTCATAAGCGAACTTTATAGCATTGTCGATAAGATTTAACCAAACTTGTTTTAACAAATCTTCGTTCGCAAAAACGTAATACTCGTCAAAGTCAAGGTCAAGTTTTAATCGCTTTTTGCTCCATTTCTTCTCCAAAAGCAACACGCTCGAGCGCACTTGCTCGGAAAGGTTGAACTTTTTGCAGTCCGTCAAAATTTCTTGCTTTTCGACTTTGGACAAATTGAGCATATTCGTCGTCATATCCGCTAACCTATTCGCCTCTTCTTCAATAACGCCAAGGTACTTGTTCATTTTTTCTTTGGGCAAATCTTCGTTTTTCATCAACCCAATAAGACCGTTTATGGAAACAATCGGCGTTTTGAATTCGTGCGAAAAGTTATTGACGAAGTCGGAGCGAAGTATTTCCGTATTTTGCAATTCGTCCGCTAGCGTGTTAAATCCCGTCGCAATACTTTTTAGCCACACGTTTTTACCTAGGTCAATGCGCGTAGAAAAATCACCGCTAGACAGTTTTTCCATACCCCTGATTATCTTGTTCATAGGGTCCAGGATAAATTTACCTAGCAAAAATGCAAGCCCCGTGCCGATAAGAATACTCGTTACGCAAAACAGTATCATATAAAAAATACCTGAACTGTGCAGTTCTTCTTCGGGCAAAATGTGCGACTGGATTATGAAATACTCCAGCACGAAAACCAAGCCCAGCGCAACGATAAGTATGCTCGCGACAATTAAAATAAACCATGCGCGTAGTAAACTTTTGTTCTTTTTTTCTTTGCTCGTTTGTTTCATACGTTTTTCACCGCCTTGTACCCAAGCCCCCTGATGCTCTCAATGGAAAATTCTTCCCATCCGTCAAAACGCTTGCGCAGTCTGCCGATATGCACGGTAACGGTCTCGCTGTCCGTTTCGCAGTCCACTCCCCAAATCTCGTCCATAAGTTGTATGCGCGTGAAAATCTTGCCCGGGAAAGAAAGTAGTTTGTACAAAAGCAAAAATTCCTTTTGCGGAAGTTCGATTGTTTCGCCGTGCCCTTTTACCGTGTAACTGTCATAGTCAAGTTGCACGCTCCCTACCACAATTTTGCGCTCGGACACGATTTTGTATCTTCGAAGTAATGCCTTTATGTGCAAAAGAAGTTCGTCAGTATCAATAGGTTTCGCCATAAAATCGTCGATACCTGCGACAAAACCTTTTTTTCTGTCTTCGGGAAGTTGTTTTGCCGACACCATAAGCACAGGGAGTTCATCATTAAACTCGCGTAGTTCCTTTGTGAATTCGTACCCGTCAAGACGAGGCATCATTATGTCCACGATTGCTAGGTCGATATGCTCTTTGACCATCACTTCGAACGCCTCTTCGCCGTCGCACGCCGTAAAAACGGTGTACTGATTTGCCTCAAGCACTTCCTTCATCACAAACCTAATATTCTTATCGTCATCTACTACTAATATGTGAAACATCTATATTATTTCTCCGCATTTTTGTTAAAACGACGTATAACGTACTTGTCCGTTTTAAAAAATATCTTTCAGCGTAAAACTTTCTCTTACGTTATTTTCAACGTCGGTAAAACGAACGAAAGCGTCTTTGCCCGTAAGCGTAATCGCCGCGCCCATCATTGTTTCGCGATGATACGAGCCGAAAACTACGTCGTAATTATGGTCAATGGTCGAACGCTCGTCGCCCGACTTTAACAAGTAAGCGTCGTGCATGTGTCCGCAAATCATAAGTTTTAAGCCTAATCTATCAATTTGCTCGTTCCACTTTGCATAAACGTCACGCTCGATATCAAAAGCGTTACCCTTTTCATAAGTGGTTTGCGACGGACAAATATGGCTAACGGCAAAATTGAACTTTCCACTAACTTTAGCATTTTTCAACCACTCAAGTTCAGCCAAACGGAAACGGTGGAAATTGTTCGTACCGATAATTTCGCCGATAATACCACCATACTCTATACCGTCGTCACGTTTATCCTCGCCACAGTCGATTGCAATGCCACTAATCGGTCCTACGCTAAACTCAAAATAAGTCTTTTTGTTGTTGGACGGGAAATAATCGGTAAACTGCTCGGCAAGGCGACCGCGCGTATCGTGATTACCACGCACGTTAAGTACGGGAATTTTACCGCCCGATATGTCGCCCGTGAATTTAAGCACTTCAAAATAGTTTTGCTCGGTTTCCACTTCGCCTATGTCGCCGTTAACGATAAACAAGTCCGTTTGCTCGCCAAAGTACGCGCACATTTTTAACGCTTGTTCGAATTGATAATGAACGTCTGCTACGTGATAAACGTTGATATCATCCGTCTTTTCAATAGGCTGGAAATCAAAACTTGCCACTTGGGGTTTTTCAAATTCAGAAAAATACGCCTTTCTATCTATCGTTTTGCGATATACAATATCGTACTTTTTAGCACTATTTAACACATTTTGGGGGATACGTACCTTCGTAAACGTGACCTCGGACGAAAGAACACCCGAATTTTCAGCATAATAATCTTCGCCGTCAATGCTTACCCAAACCATACCGTTCTCATTAGTCCAAACGGCAATTTCATACTCGTCACCAATAACAAAAACCGTCGGATTACATCTCAAAAAACTCATCTTATTTACTCCTTTTTAAGTTTCGCTAAACCACCCATTGCCGTTTCTCGATAATTAACGGATAGGTCTTTTCCCGTTTCGTACATAGTATTTATTACTTCGTCTAAAGTAATTTTTCGCGTTTCGGTCAAAAAACTTGCCAGACTTACCGCGTTGATTGCTCGCATTGCCGCTACGGCGTTTCGCTCAATACACGGTATCTGCACAAGCCCACAAATAGGATCGCAAGTAAGCCCAAGATGATGTTCAAGCGAAATTTCAGCGCTGTATTCAATCTCTTCAATGCTCATTTTAAGACCGAGCTCCATAGCTGCATCAATATC
>JAZOUI010000033.1:0-2243 GCA_045658145.1 Pumilibacteraceae bacterium | reverse complement strand
CTGTGTAAAAATTATAATGCCAGCGACAAGCTAAAAGACATTATCACGAAGAAAGTTGACAAACTCGACAAGTTCTTCGAAGATGATACGAAAGCCAAGATTGTGCTCAAAAAATCAAAAGATATTGAAACGCTGGAAATTACTATTGCCGTATCGGGTGGAATAGCGCGTGCCGAAGTTTCGGGCGGAAATATGTACGAAAATATCGACCTTGCAATTCCTAAGATTGAAAGACAAATTATCCGTCATCACTCTAAAACCAAGAGTAAGAAGTTTAAGATTAAGGAAATTGATTTTGCTCAGCCTGAAGTTGAGGCAGTTGCAAAAGAACCTGAAAAGAAAGTTGTTCGTTCCAAAACTTATAGCCTTGTACCTATGACGGTAGAAGATGCGATTGAAGAAATGGAACTCGTAGGACACGACTTCTACGTTTTCCTTAATAGAGAAACGGGAAATATTAACGTTCTTTATGCTCGTAACGACGGCGATTACGGTCTTATTGAAACGGTACGTTAATAGTAACGTAAAACACTAAAAAGTAAAAATAAAGGGTAACGGGGGCTGTGGTTTTGCAAAACCATTGCTCTCGTTATGCATTTAGAAAAACAAAGGAGACAAAAATGAAACTCAAGTTTGATTACAACAATATGATGACCGATGCAATCGGCGATAAGGGAATTTGCCCGTGTGTTTTTGATAAAAAGGCAAAGCATATTGCTGATGCGTATAACAAAGTTATGGCAGGCAGGGGCAAAGGCTGGCAAGAATGGGCAGACCTTCCGTACGCTAGTGACGAATACCTTGATGAAATGATTTCCTACTGTTCGGCAGTGGCTGAAAAAGCGGAAAGTTTCGTTGTTTTCGGTATCGGTGGTAGCGCACTCGGTCCATTAGCAGTTGCGAGCGCACTTATTCATCTTCATCATAACGAACTTCCTAAAGAAGTTAGAAAAGCGCCTAAACTTTACGTAGAAGACAACGTTGATCCTGAAAGAATGAAAGCGCTTTTGGACGTAATCGATCTTAAAACTGCATACTTTAACGTTATTACGAAGAGTGGCGAAACGAGTGAAACGCTTAGCCAGTTCCTTATCTTGTACGCGTTGCTTAAAAAAGAACTTGGCGAAGAAGAGGCGAAAAAGCACATCATCGTTACGACGACTATCGGAAAGGGAACGCTTTATAACGTTGCCGCAAAAGAAGGATTTAAGATTTACGGCGTAGGCGCAGGCGTTGGCGGAAGATTTTCCGTACTTTGTCCCGTTGGTCTTATCACTTTCGCAGTTCTTGGTCTTGATATTAAGGCTATGCTCCGTGGCGCTGCCGTTATGGCGGATGCAAGCGCAAACGCCGATATTAGACGTAACCCTGCGCTCCTTACGGCGTTCTTGCAGTACGAGGCTATGAATAAGGGTTATAACGTAAGCGTGCTTATGCCTTATGCGGATAGTTTGAAGTATATGGCTGACTTCTATTGCCAAATTTGGGGCGAATCGCTTGGTAAAGCGGTGGACCTTGACGGCAAAACCGTTTACGCAGGTCAAACCCCTGCAAAAGCGTTGGGCGTAACCGATCAGCATAGCCAAGTTCAACTTTACACCGAAGGACCTTTTGACAAAGTAGTAACCTTCTTGGCGGTAGAAAATTACCGTGACACCGTCGTTATTACTGACGATAAGGACGTTGACGCTTGCGACTTCTTGAAAGGTCATACGCTTAACGAACTTATAAACGCCGAAAGAAAGGCAACCGAGTTTGCACTTCGCAAGGCACAGAGAGCAAACTTCACCATAACTCTTCCCGTAGTGGATGAAGAAACGGTAGGCGAACTTTTGATGTATTTTATGTACGAAACTGCATTTGCTGGTGCGCTTATGAACATTGATACGTTCAATCAGCCTGGCGTTGAAGAAGGTAAAAAAGCAACCTTCGCTATGCTCGGAAGAAAGGGCTATGAACAAAAGATGGAAGAAATTAACGGCGCTGTTAAAAAGAACGAATTTATTATTTAATTTGTTTGATTGACAATTAAACTTATAAAAAAGGCGTTACCTTTTGTGAGGCGACGCTTTTTTTGTGCTTAATTCGCTCTAAACGATTGACTTTAATTTGTGTTTTGGTATAATAATACCAAAGGTGAAAAAATATGAAGAAAAAAAGTTTTATCGATATAGTTAAAAAGTACGCATTAATTACCGTAGGTTGCGCTTTTTACGCGCTTGGCGTGTCGCTATTTTTGAGCG
>JAZOUI010000032.1:0-2768 GCA_045658145.1 Pumilibacteraceae bacterium | reverse complement strand
ATATTTTATCGAATTCAAACAATTTATCAATGGCGCTAGGCAATATAAATGATGGAGTTACGTTAAACGAACTGTCTGATGCATATAAAACTTTAACGAACAATGGTGTATATAATTGCTCAAATTACGTAAAAGAAATAGTTGACAAAAACGGAAAAGTGTTATTTGAAGACAAAAAGCAAAGGGGCGTTACAGTGATGCGTGATGATACGGCGTTTTTATTAACAGATATGTTAAACGAGTGCACAAAGACGGGAACTGCAAAAAGGATAGGATATGATTTTGATAACGTATGTGCTAAAACAGGCACGGTTGGTGGCAAAAACGGTAACACGGATGCATATTGCATTGCATATACTCCGCTCTACACTATCGCCGTTAGAATAAACGCTAAAAGCGGACTTATGGATAACAAAATTTCGGGTGGTAACCTTCCGACTCGCATAGCGACTGGCGTGCTTAAATATTTAAATGACGACAGTAAATTTACCGTACCTAAAAGCGTTATAAGTGTTGATATCGACAAAGAAGTTTACGATAAAGAAAATTTAGTTGTGATTGCTGATAATGACGTTTTGCCATTAAATAGATTGAGTTGTTTTTTTAGCAAAAAAAATATGCCACGACAAAAGTTTGACGTGACATATATCCAGCGAAAAAGTATATTAGATGATTTTGATAATTTCGAGATTATCGATGGCATCATCAATTAACTTGTCCCAGTTAGGAATACGCGATTCTTCGTGCTCTGCTCTTTTGAGCGTAGGATGAGTTACGGGAGCGTCGGGCAGGAAAACGGTACAGCAATCTTCGTAAGGGAGAATTGAAGTTTCAAAAGCACCTATTTTTTTAGAAATATCAATGATTTCATCTTTATCCATACCGATAAGCGGACGGAAAACAGGCAAAGATTCAATGGTTGAATTCGTTACAAAAATACTTTCGAGCGTTTGGCTAGCAACTTGTCCTAAACTTTCACCATTAACAATGCAACCACAGTTGCGCTTGATTGCCACGCGTTCGGCAATACGCATCATAAATCTACGTACGAGCGTTATCATATACGAAGTATCGCAGTTGCGATGAATTTCTTCTTGAATTTTTGTAAAAGGAATGCAAACAAGATTAATTTCACCCGTGTAGTCGGAAATAATATTTGCTAAATCAACAACTTTTTGCTTAGCAAGTTCACTTGTGTAAGGATATGAGTGAAAATGGATTGCATCAATAGAAAGACCGCGTTTTGCCATCATATATCCTGCTACGGGTGAATCAATTCCGCCCGAAAGCATTAGCATACCTTTTCCACCACACCCAACGGGCATACCACCTGCGCAAGCGATTTTGTCAATATAAACAAATGATCCACCGTCTTCACGAATATCGATATTTACGACAAAATCGGGATTGAAAAGGTCAACTGAAATTCCAGGGAATTTGCTAAGTAACATTCCACCGATATGTCGAGAAAGTTCTACGGAATTAAGTGGGAAATTCTTGTCTGCTCTATTTACCGTAACGCGGAATTTACCATATTCTTTGCAAATGCTACGTGCAGTTTTTGCAATGTCGTCAATAGTTGAATTACAGCAATGCGCAACGGAAATTGAATGTATTCCAAAAACTTTTTGAAGTCTTTCAATAATCTCATTTTCCGTTTCAAGACTGTAGTTTTGTATTACATATCTACTTCTTTTATACAAGAATTCGTATTCAATTCCGTCAAGTTTTTTCTTAATATTATTGATAAGTTTGTTCTCAAAAAATTTGCGATTTTTGCCTTTGAGATGTATTTCGCCGTAGCGAATAAGTATTACTCTATCCAATGTTACGTCCTCTTAATCTTGTAATATTATTTTTAATAATTTCAACTGCTTTAATAATTTCTTCATCAGTAGTTTGCGGACTTAAACTGATTCTAATTGCTCCGTCAATTTGCTTTTGATTTAGTCCCATTTCGCTTAAAACTCTGTTTCCGCTATGGTGACTAGCGCACGCTGAACCACGTCCTATTATAACACCGTCATCGGCGCACATAGTTTGCAAAATTTCCGCTTTCGTATTAAGCGCAACAACGGTAACTATTGAGTGTGAACGGTTTGCGCTTTCTGATAAAATTGTAACGTCATCAATCTCTTTTAATAAATTAATTAAAAGGTCTCGGCGTGTAAACATATTTTCGCTGCTATTTTGGCTATAAATTTGAGTTGCCGTTGCGAGTGCTACAATTCCACCCACGTTTTCTGTGCCCGAGCGTAGTCCACTTTCCTGTCCGCCACCAAACAAAAGGGGTTGAAGTTTTATTTTTGAATTGATATATAATGCGCCTATTCCTTTTGGTGCACCTATTTTATGTCCGCTTATGCTGTATAAGTCAACGCCTAATTTTTTTACGGAACAATTTGTTTTTAAGTATGCTTGAACGCCGTCCGAGTGGAAAATAACGTTTTTGTTTTTTGCCTTTACTGCTTTTGAAGTGCTTTCAATGTCGTTAATAACGCCCGTTTCGTTCGAGGTATGAATTACCGATACAAGACAAGTGTTTTCATCTACTAGCGATAATAACGCAGGAAGTGAAACCGTGCCATCACTATTAAGCGGAGCAAAACGTACGTCAAAGCCCTTATTTTTAAGATTTTTTGCGCATTCGTAAACGCAAGCGTGTTCTCCACTACTTACGACCATATTTCCGCGTTTGTTTTTAAATCCACTGGTAAGTGCCCAGTTGTTTGATTCGGTCGCGCACGAAGTAAAATAAATTTCATTAG
>JAZOUI010000031.1:0-6516 GCA_045658145.1 Pumilibacteraceae bacterium | reverse complement strand
CGTTAAAGTTGAGGAAGTATAGGAGGCTAACAATGAGAATAGGCAATCTTTCTCCCGCAATCGGTAGCACCACTTCTCCCAAGAGATTGGGCAGAGGTATCGGTAGCGGTCTCGGCAAAACCAGTGGTAAGGGTCACAAGGGTCAATGGGCTCGTAGTGGCGGTGGCGTTCGCATCGGATTCGAAGGCGGACAGATGCCTCTTGCACGTCGTTTGCCTAAGACCGGTTTTGACAACGCTTGGAAGAAAGTATATACGACTATTAACGTTTCCGTACTCGAAGCATTCGAAGACGGTGCTGTTGTTACTGCAGAAATTCTTTATAACGCAGGCGTAATCAGCAAGATTGAACCCTACGGACTTAAAGTTCTCGGCGACGGCGAACTTACCAAAAAACTTACCGTTAAAGCGGCTAAGTTTACCAAATCCGCTATTGAGAAGATTGAAAAAATCGGTGGCAAAGTAGAGGTGGAATAATGTTTCAGACGTTGGTAAATGCTTTTAAGAACAAAGAAGTAAGAACGAAGATCCTTATCACTTTCGGCTTGCTCTTTATCTACCGTATCGGTTGCTGGTTGCCCATTCCTGGTATTAGTGCGACCGTATCGGAAAGCGTAGGAGGCGCAGATACCCTCCTTTCGCTCTTGTCATCCATCACGGGTGGCGCGCTTGCTAACGGCGCATGGCTCGCAATAGGCATTTCCCCCTACATTAACGCTTCGATTATTATACAGCTTCTTACGGTTGCCATTCCGCCCCTTGAAAGACTTTCTAAGCAGGGTGCTGAAGGCAGAAAGACAATTAATAAAATTACGAGATTCGTAGCACTTGCTCTTGCAGTTGCTCAAGCAACCGCAATCACCATCAGCTGGGCTAACAGCAATGGCCTTGAGACGGGCATTTTCAGCGGATTCCTTTCCCAGACTTGGGTAGTAGGTATGTTCGTTGCATTTATGCTTGTTGCAGGTTCTATGTTCACCCTTTGGCTTGGTGAAAGAATTACCGAAAAGGGCATCGGCAACGGTATCTCCCTTCTTATCTTCGTTGGTATCCTTTCCAGCGCAGGTCTTGCAATCATCGCATCGTTCACCAGCGCATTTAGCGGTAACGAAACGGCTATCTGGGAACTTCTCGGATTCGTATTGATGGTTGTAGTTGTATTCGGCTTGATTGTGTTTGTTGACCTTGCTGAACGTAGAATTCCTATTCAATACGCAAAGCAAATCAAGGGCAGAAAGCAATATGGCGGACAGAACACCTTCATTCCCCTTAAGGTTAATGCAAGTGGCGTTCTTCCCATCATCTTTGCTACGGCAATCATTACCTTCCCCCAAATGATCGCTCAGATGTTCGGTACGAACAATGACTCCTATATTTGGTGGACGCAATGGCTTGGCGTAAACACGCCCCTTTATACTGTATTCGTGGGACTTTTGATTTTGTTCTTCTGCTATTTCTATGCGCAGATTCAATTCAACCCCGAAGAAGTTGCTCGCAACATTCAGCAGTATGGTGGTTTCATCCCCGGTATCAGACCCGGCAAACCCACTTATGAGTATCTTGTTCGTATCAGCAAGAGAATTACGCTTTTCGGTGCGATTTACCTTGCGTTTATCGCAATCGTTCCTTCGCTTATTTTCTCGCTTGTACTTTCGAACGCAACGCTCGTAAATGCGCTTAGTGCAACTGGTATGATGATCGTTGTATCCGTAGCGCTTGAATTCGACAAGCAACTTGAAAGTCAGCTTATGATGAAGCATTACAAGGGATTCTTAAAGTAAAATATGCTGTGCTACCGCGGAAAGGCGTTAAAAACCTTACCGCGGTTGCATTGCGAAAAAAAGAGGGTGTATTATGAACCTTATTTTGTTAGGCGCTCCTGGCGCAGGCAAAGGTACGCAGGCAGTTAAGATTGCTCAAGAATACGGTATTCCCCACATTTCTACGGGTGATATTTTCCGTAAGAACATCAAAGAGCAAACTCCTATCGGCGTAGTTGCTAAATCGTATATTGACAAGGGACAACTTGTTCCCGACGAAGTGACGGTGGAAATCGTAAGACTTCGACTTTTGGAAGAAGACGCTCAAAAAGGTTTCCTTTTGGACGGATTCCCCCGCAATATAGAGCAGGCGAAAGCGCTTGACAAGTTCGCATCCGTTGATACTGTTATCAATATTGACGTGCGTCTTGACGCTCTCTGTGAACGCCTCTGTGGCAGACGCGTTTGTGGTAAGTGTGGAAAGAGTTTTCACGTTTCTACTTACTTCTCCGACGTTTGCGACGGCTGTGGCGAAAAACTTATCCACCGCGATGACGACAAGCCCGAAACGGTTAACGAACGTCTTGCGGTTTATACCAAATCTACTCAACCGCTTATCGACTACTACAAAGAGCAGGGTAAGCTTGAAAGCGTAGACGGTATGAAAAAAATCGACGAGGTTTTTGAAGAAATCTCAAAGGTATTAAACAAATAATGATTCCTATTAAAAACGAAGCGGATCTTGTTAAGATGCGTCGCGCGTGTAAGGTTACGGGCGATACGCTCAAGATGATTGAGCAGTACGTTAAACCTGGCATAACGACGGCTGAACTTGATGAGATTATCGAAAAGTTCATAAGAGATCAGGGCTGTACTCCTAGTTTTAAGAACTTGTACGGTTTTCCTGGATCGGCTTGTATTTCGGTTGACGACGTAGTTGTTCACGGTATCCCTTCGGGCAAAGTGCTTGAAGAGGGCGAAATCGTAAGCATTGACGTTGGTGCTTGCTACGGTGGGTTCCACGGCGACGCTGCTCGTACTTTCGCAGTAGGGCAAATTACGCGCGAAAAACAACGCCTTATTGACGTGACCAGACAAAGTTTTTTTGAAGGAATAAAACACGCGCGTGCAGGACGTCGTCTTGGTGACGTTTCTCACGCAATACAGCAACACGTTGAATCTAACGGATATGCAATCGTTCGTGCAATGACGGGCCACGGCATCGGCAGACGCGTGCACGAAGAACCTAATATCCCCAACTATGGTCAAGCGGGTTGCGGAGTTATGCTCAAAAGCGGTTATACGCTCGCAATCGAGCCTATGGTAAACGCTGGCGAGTTCAAAGTTTTAATCGATCAGGGTGACAAATGGACGTGCAGAACGGTGGACGGAAGTCCCAGCGCCCATTATGAGAACACAATTTTGGTTCGAGATGGAGAACCTGAAATTTTAACCCTGTAAAACAGTTTACAAAACCATATCAAATGTGTTATAATAATTATTGCGGTTTGCAAGGTGATAAAATGGCTTTGAAAGAAGGAACTATTGTAAAAAGTCTAAAAGGCCACGATACGGGCAGGGTATACGTTGTTATTTCGGCGGTAAACGACGATTTCGTTTTGCTGTGTGACGGCAAGTATCGCACGCTCGATAAACCCAAGCAAAAGCGTATTAAACACCTAGAAGTTATTGGTGAAATCCGATTGTCTGCTTCCGTTTCGGATGCTAGCATCAGAAAAATCTGTAAGTTATAATTTTTTGGAGGAATTATGCCGAAAGACGATAATATCGAAGCCGAAGGTACCGTCATTGAATGCTTGCGCAATGCTATGTTCAAGGTTCAACTTGTGAACGGACACGTCGTTACCTGCACCATTTCAGGTAAGATCAGAATGCACTATATTAAGATTCTGGAAGGCGACACGGTAAAAATTGAAATGTCCCCTTACGACATAACCAAGGGAAGAATCACCTACAGAAACAAGAATTAAAGGAGTTTTATTATGAAAGTAAGAGCATCTGTTAAGCCCATGTGTGACAAGTGCAAAGTTATTAAGCGTCACGGCAAGGTAATGGTTATCTGCTCCAAGTATCCCAACCACAAGCAGAGACAAGGTTAATAATAGTTAAATTTGCCCGAATTACGTTCGGGCTTATGGACTATATGCGGATAGAACCAAAGAGTGTACTGATAGGAGAAGTACGCCCTTTGGCTAGTTCCGTATAAGGTAGAAAACACTCGCGTTGCGACAACTTTTTAACATTCCATAAAAAGTCGTCCCCGCGCTTTAAGATAAATATTTCATAAAATTATTAAGGAGAATACCGATGGCAAGAATAGCAGGTATTGATTTGCCGAGAGAGAAGCGCATCGAAATAGGTCTTACCTATATTTACGGTATTGGCAGACCTCTCGCAAACAAAATTTTGGAGGCAACCGGCGTAAGTCCTGACGTTCGCGTTAAGGACCTCACCGAAGAACAAGAAAACGCAATCAGAAGTTATATTGAAAAGAACGTTGTAACGGAAGGTGACCTTCATCGTGAAATCGCTCTTAACATTAAACGTTTGATGGAAATTGGCTGCTACCGCGGAGTTAGACATCGTAAGGGTCTTCCTGTTCGTGGTCAAAGCACCAAGCAGAACGCACGTACGCGTAAGGGTCCCAAGCGTACTGTAGGTCGTGCGAAGAAGAAGTAGGAGATAAAGAACTATGGCAGTTAAGAAAACTACTAAAAAGAGAATTACTAAGAACATTGACAAAGGTCAAGTTCATATTCACGCATCTTTCAACAACACGCTTATCACTTTTACTGATGAGCAGGGTAACGCAGTTTCCGCTTGCAGCGCAGGCGCACTTGGTTTCCGTGGTTCGAGAAAGAGCACTCCCTTTGCAGCACAGCAGGCTTGTGAAAAAGCAGCGCTCGTTGCAAAAGAGCACGGCATTTCTAGCGTAGAAGTATTTGTAAAGGGTCCTGGTTCGGGTCGTGAATCCACTATCCGCGCATTGGAAACCGTAGGTATTGCAGTTACCGCAATTACCGACGTATCCCCCATCCCCCACAACGGATGCAGACCCCCCAAGCGCAGAAGAGTATAAGGAGATTAGATAAATGGCTAAATATACTAATGCAGATTGCAAACTTTGCAGACGCGAAGGCGCTAAACTTTTCCTTAAGGGCGAGCGTTGCTCTACCAAAAAGTGCGCTATGGAAAAGCGTCCCGTTGCACCTGGTATGCACGGTGTAACTCGTAAAAAGGCATCTGAATACAATGTTCAGTTGCGTGAAAAGCAGAAGGTTAAGCGCGCTTACGGTCTTTTGGAAAAGCAGTTCAGAGACTACTATGAAGAAGCTGAACGTATGCGTGGCGTAACGGGCGAGAATATGCTTGCTCTTATTGAAAAACGTCTTGATAACGTTGTTTACAGAATGGGTATCGGTTCTAGCCGTGCGCAGAGCCGTCAGATTGTAAACCACGCTCTTATTACCGTAAACGGCAAGACCGTTGACATTCCTAGTTACCAAGTAAAGACCGGTGACGTGATTGCAGTAAAGGAGAATAAGAAGGATAACGCTCTGTTCAAGGAACTTCGCGGTGCTAAGATTGTTATGCCTAAGTGGGTTGAGTTTGATACTGAAACCTTCGTTGGTAAGATTATTGACAATCCTAAGCGTGAAGATATCGACTTGAACATCAACGAGCAGCTTATCATCGAGTTGTATTCGAAGTAAGCCGCTTAAGTAACAAGTAAGGAGATTTAAATAATATGATGGAAATCGAAACGCCAAGAAGCACACTTGAGGAAAGCGCAGATAGTCGCTCGGGTAAGTTTATTGTAGAACCGCTTGAACGTGGATACGGAATTACGCTGGGTAACGCTCTTCGCCGTGTACTCTTATCGGCATTGCCCGGTACTGCTGTGGTTGGCATCAATATCGAAGGCATCTCTCACGAATTCTCCACGATTCCTGGTGTCAAAGAAGACGTAGCTGAAATTATTCTTAACCTTAAGGGTCTTAATCTTAAAGCAGAATATTCTGACAAGAGTTTGAGAAAGACGCTTAAGATTGAAAGAAAGAGCCCGGGTATCGTTACCGCTGCTGATATCGAAAATGATCCGGAAATAACCATTCTCAATCCCGATATGTACATTTGCACGCTTGATGAAGGCGCAGTACTTAATATCGAAATGGTTGTAGGATGTGGCAGAGGATACGTTGTTGCAAAGAACAACGCTGATCCTACTCAGCCTATCGGTTATATTCCCATCGATTCGATTTTTACCCCTGTAAAAGCAGCAAGTTACAGCGTAGAAACTGCTCGCGTAGGTGAGAGTATCGATTACGACAAACTCATTATCGAAGTCAAAACCGATGGCTCGTTGTCCGCTAAGGACGTATTGAGCCTTGCTGCGAAAGCGCTTTGCGAACATATTAGATTGTTCGTTGACCTTTCTGATGCATTTAGCGGTACGACCATTTTGGTTTCTAGTGACGGCGATAAACATACCAAGATTTTGGAAATGAGCATCGAGGAAATGGATTTGTCCGTTAGAAGTTATAACTGTCTTAAACGTGCAGGTATCCATACCGTCGAAGATTTAACGAAAAAGAGCGAAGACGATATGCTCAAGGTCAGAAATTTGGGCAGAAAGTCGCTTGATGAAGTTATTGCTAAACTTCACAGCTACGGCCTTGACCTTAGAAGCAACGAAGATTAGGAGGACATTATGGCAATTCAGAGAAAATTAGGCA
>JAZOUI010000030.1:0-1814 GCA_045658145.1 Pumilibacteraceae bacterium | reverse complement strand
CATCGTTACGCTTTCAATGGCTTTATTTTCTTTTATTGAATATAGCGCCGTTCCGTTACTAACAACCATATATGGCGCAATAGGCATAAGTTCGCCCACGCGCATCATTTCATCTGGGTTTCTACCCGAAACGATAGCAAAAGTACCGCCGTTTTCTACAAAATACTTTACTGCATCAATATTGTTTTGCGGAACTGCCGACAAAAAGTCGTCGTTTTCCCAAAACTTAAACGTATTGCTAGAAATCGTATGGTCAAAATCACTACAAATAATTATTCCGTCGAATTTTTTCATTGTTTTTCCTTCTATTTAAGCAACTTAAAATGGTTATTCAACCTATCGCTATCTAAAAAACAAACGGTGACGTATGCCACCGTTTTGATTTTTTAACATTTACGCCTTAGGCATATCGTTGATTTCAACACGCTTACTTTGCGAACCAGTCGGGTTCTTAATCGAGAAAGCAACGTTGATAAGGTGGTCACCTATTCTTTCAAGCGCAGATATTACGGAGAAGTAATACGTTCCCCTTTCGACGTCACAGTTACCCGAGTGAAGTCGAGCAATGTGACTTGCACCGAATTCGTCTTTCATATCGTCGACTTCGTCTTCGATTTGCGCTACTTTTTCAAGAGAATCAAAGTCACGATTGTCAAACACGTGCAAAGTCATATCAAACATTGAGTTTACTTTGTTGTACATTTGAGTAATCTCGGCAATAGCCGTATCAGAAAACTCAATTCCCTGCGCTTTCATCTTGTCTTTTTGCTGAATAAAGTTTTCAGAATAGTCGCCGATACGTTCGATATCAGTAATAACGTGATGGTACGCACCCACTAGTTTTTCGTCGTTTGCAGACAAAGGCGTAGATGCAAGTTTTATTAGATAGCGCGCAATGGAGTGGTACGTGTGGTTAATTCTCGCCTCGTTATCGGCAATCTTTTCACGATTAACGAACTCGTCAGACGTAAGAGCGGACAAGGAAATACGCGTGTTTTCCTTTGCTACTTCCGCCATATAAATAATTTCTTTTTTAACCTGCGCTACTGCGATAGGGGGCGTAGAAAGAAGACGGTCGTCGATAAAGTGCATATTGTATTGCGTTTCTTGGGGACTGGGCTTATCCTTAATAACAAAGGTTGCAACTTTTACAATTTGTTTTACAAACGGAATTTGAATAATGGTGTTAAGAACGTTAAACGTTACGTGGAACCAAGCAATTTGCATTTGTGGATTACCTGGGAAAACGCTTTGGAAAAAGTCCACGACGTAAGGTGCGAAAATCCAATACACAGTACCCCAAATAATAGTTCCTACCGTTTTTACCATAAGGTGAATAAACGCAGTACGCTTTGCGTTCGTGTTCGTTCCAAGCGACGCAAGAACTGCCGTTGCGCAAGTACCGATATTAGTACCAAGCACAATGAAAAACGCGCTTTGGACGTCAACAGCGCCCGAGCCTGCCATAATAATTATAAGACCGGTTGCCGCTGACGACGACTGGATAATTGCCGTAAAAACCGCACCGAGAAGTATTAAAAGAAGGGGGAAATCAATAGTAGCAAAAACGTTCGCGAACATATCAGTAAGTTCCTTGCTACCGTCGAACGCACTACTCATAATGTCAAGACCTACGAAAATAAGACCAAATCCACACAAAATTGCGCCGATTTTTTTGATTTTATCTTTTTTAAAGAAGGTCATCATTACGCCAATAAAGGCGAACGTTGCCGCAAACTCACCGATAGGCAAAGATTTAAGCGAAACGATAATGCCCGTTATAGTCGTACCGATATTTGCACCCATAATGATCG
>JAZOUI010000029.1:0-4325 GCA_045658145.1 Pumilibacteraceae bacterium | reverse complement strand
TTTCACGTGAAACATTTTCCGTGGGTAAGGATTAAAATTTGCCGTTTTTGGTGGGTTTTGGTGTATTTTACCCGTTTTTGCCCATATTTTGGACGTATTTGTAAGCATATCACCACAATATAGTGTGTTTTGGAGAAGAATTTTAACACAAGGAAAAGATTTTAAATCAAAAAGGAAAGATTTTAAAACGAAGGTCAAGCAAATTTACAGTAACTATACGATAAAATAATGCTTGTTGCTATATTGTAATGACAATGGTGGACGAACACTACTGAGAGTATTGCTCGAAGATAACGACACAAGATATAGTGTATAATGATAGATACTTATAATTATATAACTTTTAATGTAGCGCATAGCGGTAAATTGTTATAATAGAATAACCATCTATTGATTTTGCACCTGATAAACTCAACGTAACTTCACGTAAAACGTAATAATAAGCGGATACTAGGGCAATCGGTAAATGACAATCTGACATTAAGACGTTTATGACTTTGTCAAAACGTTTCACATTAAATAACAGACTAATTCATCAAACCGTATTGTAATTAACACAAATAGGCATAATACGAAAACACAAACCATTAAAAAGAAGTAGAGGAGTGTCTTAACTGCACGTCACAAAAATATTTATTGCAGATAAATCAACTATCAATACTGGCTATATAATTAAAAAGAGTGGCAAAGTGTTTCAATAACACACCCTCTTATTTATTATAGTAAATAGGTTTGACATTAACCATCAATGGCTTTTATAAAAAAGCAGTAAAGTATTTCATAAACACCCACTAATTTATTTATACCAACTTGTTTATAAAGAAAATAGAACTGACGTTCGCAAAAAAATAAGACTAACATCCACTAACAATACTAGATCTTATATGCCTTAAAACGTTTCACAAGATTTGTGAAACAATACTTTGCTAGTAAAACTCATAGGCGCAAGCGAATTACGGACAGCGCAAGTGAATTTTCGCTGTTTCATACATTATTTATATTATGTTATCATAACTATATAATTTTGATTAAGTTTACTTAACTTTTATTATACAATAAATATTTACTTAATTAAATAATGGCTAAATTAAAGTAATAATTAACAAAGAATAAATTAACAAAGTATTGACTTTTATTGCGAACTTGTGTATAATTAAAACAACTAAACGCGTTTGAAAAAACAAAAGCGCAAATTAATTTAATACTGGAGAAAATTATGGAAAAGATTAAATCAAACAGTCAATTACTACCTGCATATCCGCTTTTTATAAAAGACCCCTTCTTCTCGATTTGGTCAACGAGTGACAAACTCAACGAAAGCGACACAACCTTTTGGACGGGGATGCGCCGTAGAACGTACGGACTTGTACATTGCGACGGCAAAACCTACTCATTTATGGGCGTAGCAGAGCGCACCAAAAGAATGGAGCAAACGAGCGTAGAAATCACCGCTTTTAGCACCGTTTACACTTTCACCTGCGACAAGTTCGACCTTAAAGTAAGTTTCATTTCGCCTCTTCCTCTGCGTGAACTCGACGTAATGGCTTGTCCCGTATGCTATATGACATACACCGTGTCTCCCAAGCAAAAAATCGAAAAATTATCGGTTGCGCTTGCCTTGTCCGAAGACTATTGCTACGACAAAACGCGTATGACTATCCACGGCGGTATGCACAAACTCGGCGATTTGCAAACGGCTTGGTTCGGTCTTAAAAAGCAACTTATGATGTCTCAATCCACCGACAGCAGCGCGGCAGAGTGGGGCGAGTGGTTCGTAACGGGCGAAAAGGCTACGCTAGTAAATACGACCGGGTTTATGGACTACGTTGAAAAAGGCGAATTAGAATTTACCTGCAACGAGTGGGGCGATAAATATATCGTTGCTATGAACAACCACAACGATATCGAAAGCGAAGTTGAAGGCAAATTCACCATAGCGTTTGACGACGGAATTTCCATCTTCTATTTCGGCGAGTGGCTGAAAGGTTACTGGTTCGAAAATGGCAAAACGATATATGACGCTATACGCTATTCGTACGAAAATTATGATTATATCATCTCGCTTTTGGACGCGTACGACGCCGATATTAAAGGCAAAACGGCGAAGTACGGCGAAGACTATTTGCTCGTTCTGTATGCAGGACTTCGTCAGTCCATAGGCGCACATAAACTTGTTAAAAATCGCGCAGGAAACGTTCTTTTCCTTTCAAAAGAAAACCACAGCAACGGCTGTATCGCAACGGTTGACGTAAGTTATCCGTCTATGCCCTTGTATCTTCTTTACAATCCCGAACTTGTAAAAGGTATGATGATTCCTATCTTCGAGTTTGCAAATATGGACGTGTGGCCGTATGACTTTGCACCGCATGACGTGGGTACGTACCCCTACGTTTTAGGCCAAATCTATGCTGTAAACCTTCGTCGCCCGGCTGGCGGAAAGTGGGAAGGCGCAGAGCACGTTTTCTACAATTGCCAAAACTTCGCAGTAGAAAATCAGCCCAATCAACCGTATACGTACCCCTACGTTTATACAATGCCCAACAAAAACGGCGAACTTTTTGACTTCAGATACCAGATGCCCGTTGAAGAGTGCGGTAATATGCTCGTAATGGTAGCGTCCACTATCGCTGTTGACGGAGACACCACGCTCGCAAGAAAATATTTCAATCAGTTAAAGACGTGGGTTAAGTATCTCAAAAAGTACGGTCTTATGCCAGGCAACCAACTTTGCACGGACGACTTTGCAGGACACCTTGACAAGAATATCAACCTTTCCGTAAAGGCTATCGTTGGTATTCGCGCTTACGCTTATATCTGCGAAAAACTGGGCAAAAACAGCGAGGCAATTAAGTGGAAAGACCTTGCCGAAATTTACGCGGCGAAATGGAAAGAAAACTGCGTAACGCCCGGCAAACAAACTCCGCTCGTATTCGACGGCGCAGACGACACTTTCGCGCTCAAATACAATATGGCGTTCGACGTTATGTTTGGTAGCAACCTCTTCGACGAGAGTATTCGCGAAAGAGAAGTGGACTACTACATCTCAGCATCCAACCAGTATGGTGTACCTCTCGATAGCCGTTCGACCTTTACTAAATCGGACTGGATTTTGTGGGCAACTACGCTTACGTCGGACATCGAAAAGAGAAAGAAACTTATCGCGCCTATTGCTAAATTCCTTCGCGAATCGCTTTCGCGTGCTCCCTTTACCGACTGGTATTTCACGGATAACGGATATATGCGTGGGTTCCAAAACCGTTCCGTTCAAGGTGGATTGTTCGCTCCCCTTCTTGCGGATAGCGGTCTTGTAAAATTCGAAAAAGAGGAATAAATAACTTTTGGGTTAGTTGCGCCTACAACATTTAGTCCTAACACAAAACAACCTCCGGATAATACGCTTTTGCCAAAGTAAAATCTGTAACAACAGCTTTAGGTTGTTTTACCTACACAATGTTTGGTCTTAACACAAAACAACCTCCGGTTGTCACCAAAATTTCACATAAAAATCATTGACAAAATGCTATAAAAACTAGTATAATTATAGTATAGTTATGGGGAAGGGAGATTACATCTCCCTTTTCGCATCTAAATTCATTGAACGAGGCAAAAAAATGCTTACTTTAACCAACGTTACAAAAGATTATAAAGTAGCGGACTCGGTTGTCCACGCGCTTAAAGGAATTAACCTTTCTTTCCGAAAAAGTGAATTCGTTTCGATACTCGGTCCATCGGGTTGCGGAAAAACCACTCTACTTAATATCATAGGCGGACTGGACCACTATACTTCGGGCGACCTTAAGATAGGCGGAGTAAGCACAAAAGAATACAAGGATCGTGACTGGGACGTATACCGTAATCACCGTATCGGATTTATTTTCCAAAGTTACAACCTTATTCCGCACCAAACGGTACTCGGCAACGTCGAACTTGCACTAACTATTGCAGGTATTAGCAAAGCCGAAAGAGTAGAGCGCGCTAAAAAGGCGCTAGACAGAGTAGGTCTTGAAGGTCAGTATTACAAGCGTCCTAACCAACTTTCGGGTGGACAATGCCAACGTGTTGCCATTGCGCGTGCGCTCGTAAACGAACCTGAAATTTTGCTCGCCGACGAACCGACTGGCGCACTCGACACCACGACTTCCGTTCAGATTATGGACCTTATTCGCGAGATCGCAAACGAGCGACTTGTAATTATGGTTACGCATAACCCTGAACTTGCTGAAAAGTATTCAACTAGAATAATTCGTTTACTAGACGGTAAACTTATTGGAGATACTAATCCGTATTCTGATGAAGATGCTGAAAAGGAAGATAAAATTGATAAA
>JAZOUI010000028.1:0-3380 GCA_045658145.1 Pumilibacteraceae bacterium | reverse complement strand
GGGAATATCAATTATGAGTGATGCGTTGATTCCGCCTACGAGCACGCCTACGGGCACGGAGAAGGGAGCAATGGTGATTGCGATACCGCTAACTAGAACAAGGTTGAAAAGGTTTGCTCCGATAAGGTTGCCAAGGGAAAGTGCGCCACGACCTTTGATAAGCGAAGTAATTGCGGTTACGAGTTCGGGGAGAGACGTGCCTAATGCAACGAACGTAAGAGCAATAACTGTTTCGGGAACGCCCAAAGTGGTTGCGATAAACGTGCCTTTGTTAACGAGAAGGTCAGCGCCTACTGCAATGACTGCCGCGCCAAGGACAAGGAAAAGAATATCTTTCCATAGCGGTGTGTTTTCTTCTTCAACTGGTTGCAAACTTTCTTCGGGATCGAGAAGTTTTATTTGTGGTTCTTTTGCTGAAGAAAAGGCTTTTATAATGGTAAATACCATATAGATTACAAAAACCGCCAAAAGCAAGATGCCCGACCAGCGTGGGAATTCGCCGGTAAAGTACGTCATACACGAGTAAAAAATTGCCGCGCCAAAGAAGAAACATACGGGGATAATAAGTGTTTTTCTATCTACGGATGCAGGTTTAATGGCGATAGTTATTGCCGCGATAAGCGCCGTATTGCAAATGATTGAACCGATTGCATTACCGTACGCCATTGCACTTTGACCACTTGCCGCGCCCGTTGCCGAAACCATTACTTCGGGAAGTGTTGTTCCGATTGATACGACGGTTGCGCCTATTAGGATATCAGGAATATGGAAACGTTTTGCAATTCCCGTTGCTCCGTCGACAAACCAGTCGCCACCTTTAATTAAAAGGAGTAGTCCAAAAATAAATAAGAGTATAGCATCTGCTATTGCTCCGTCAGGGAAAATTAATGAGATCATAATTGCTCCTTATGTGTTTATAACTTTATTATATCACAAATGTTTTGTAATGTCTAGGAAATACGGTGCAAAGAAAAAATATGAAAAGTGTGTGATAAAATAAAAACGGCTACCTACGTGGGTAGCCGTTTTGCCATTTTAAGGTTTTAACCGTTTGTTTGCTCGTCGTTAGATTTTTGTTTTTCTTCTTTTTTCGTCTGGATTTTGTCTACGGACTTATTAAGAATAGTGGTAACAATAATAATTGCAACGATTACGATACAAATCGCAAGAAGCCCTTTCCAGAGGATATCAAGTGAAACAAATAAATTATCCATATTAATAGCACATAAAAAATTCAACATTATCGTTACCTCCATTAAATAACAAGACCGATAATTAGTCCGCCAACGATTGCAGATGCAATCTGTCCAGAAACGTTAGCGCCGACAGCGTGCATCAAAAGGTAGTTGGTAGGATCTTCTTTAAGTCCCATTTTATGTACGACACGCGCGGACATCGGGAAAGCAGAAATGCCTGCAGCGCCTACCATAGGATTGATTTTCTTCTTGCTGAAAAGGTTGATAAACTTCGCACAGAAGATACCGCCGAAAGTATCGAGCACGAAAGCAGCCAAACCAAGTCCCATAATCATGAGCGTTTCAAGCGATAAGAATTTATCTGCTTGCATTTGGAATGCGATCGTGATACCAAGAAGAAGGGTAATAAGGTTAGCAAGTTGGTTTTTAGCCGTATCGGCAAGTGAGCCAAGCACGCCACACTCTTTTAAAAGGTTACCAAACATAAGGAAACCTACGAGTGCAAGTGATGCAGGAGCGATACAGCCAGCTACGATAGTAACAACGATGGGGAAAAGGATTTTAACAATTTTAGGAACTTTTTTGCCTGTGTAATCCATGCGGATCATACGTTCTTTTTTGGTGGTTACCATTTTGATAGCGGCAGGCTGAATAATGGGGACGAGCGCCATATACGAGTACGCTACCACCATGATAGGTCCGATGTACTGGCTACCAAGTTTCATTGCAACGAGAATGGACGTCGGTCCGTCTGCCGCGCCGATGATGCCGATAGATGCCGCGTCGGTGAGGGGGAACCCAAGAAGTACTGCCAAGATAATGGTAAGGAAAATACCAAGTTGAGCAAATGCACCCAAAATCATAAGTTTGGGATTAACGATAAGGGGCTCGAAGTCAATCATTGCGCCGATACCGATAAACAGAAGTATGGGGAGTGCCTCGCTTGCCTCGATGCCTACTTCGAACAGCCATTGAATAACGCCCATAGACGAACTTACTTGCATTGCGCCGTGACAGCCGTCGGTGACACATTTAAGTGCACCCTCTTCCCATATTTTTCCGCACTCTGAGCAAATATGTGTTATCTCTTCGCCCAAGACGTTAGTTCCGGGAATGTTGACCAAAATCGCACCAAAGCCGATAGGGAGCAAAAGTGCAGGTTCCATTTCCTTTTTGATAGCAAGGAAAATGAGAACTCCACCGATTACCCACATAGCAAGGCGTTGCACGATTTCAATCGGGGTTAATTCTAGCCAAGCCTGAATTAAGAATTCCATTAGTTTTTCTTCCTCCTATAATTAAGGTATTTTGCAGTAAACTGCTAAACACCTATAAATTACATAAAAAAAGACCGTACCACTAAAAAGCGGTATGGTCTTGTCATTTCAAATTAAACCGGAGCATAAAGCTCGTGTTAGCGATTTAATTGCAACTTTCGTTGCCGACTACTCCCCATAGAGCATTATTATTATATTAAAAAGAAAAGCGCGTGTCAAGTGAATATTGGGGTTGCGCTAAATTGTTTTTATGCAAATGATGGTGAAAAATGTTAACTTTATGCATAATTAAAGTGAATATTTGCATAAAGCCAAAATAAATTAAAAAAATTATGAATATTTATGCAAAAAACGGTTGACAAAAGGAAAATAAGAGTATATAATGGGTATGCTTTTAAGGCTTAGCGCCTTTTTGAAAACAATTTTTAAGGAGATACAAATTATGAAAAAGTTTTTAATGACAATGTTTGCGCTTGTGCTTGCGCTCTCGTGTGTGCTGATGACCACCGCTTGTTCGAGTGGCAAAAGTATTAAAATCGGTGTTCAGTCGGGTACTACCGCTGAGTTTTTCGTTAAGGGAAACCAAGAAATGTTATATGATGGTTTTTCTAACGCGGAGTGCATGTCTTACGATAGTTCGGGACTTGCTGTAAGCGCAATGCTTAACGGACAGGTAAACTACGTAATCGTAGATAACGAGCCTGCAAAAATGCTTGTAGCGCAAAATGCTGGTGCTATTAAGATGATAGACGTACCGCTTACGACCGAAGAATATGCTTTGGGCGTAGATAAAAATCAAGCAGGACTTCTTGAAAGCATCAATACTATTTTGGCGCAAATGGAAGAAAACGGCAAAATGGACGAGATTTTTGAAAAGTACAATTCGAAGTCGGAGGCCAAGCGGTCT
>JAZOUI010000027.1:0-3115 GCA_045658145.1 Pumilibacteraceae bacterium | reverse complement strand
AGTGGAGATAAAAACAACTATCTGCTTATTGGTAAATCAGGCAATTTTACTTCTTTTACTTTCGTTCTTTCTAGTTCTCTTATCGACGACGTAAAACAAAACGAGTAACTTCTTTTATTGACAAAACAAATTTTTTTTGATACAATCATATAAAAGCACAATATTTTGCTATGTAAAGGAGTTACTCATGATAAATAAATTTTGTTCAGTTCCTCTATGGAAATGTTCTGCCACTCTTTCGCGCGTAGCAACGGGCGCAGAAAAAGCAGAAACTGTAATCAAAAACGCAAAACTCATCAACGTTTGCACTTGTGAAATTATCGACAACGTTGACGTTGCTATCTCCTGCGGTCGTATCGCAATGGTAGGAAACTGCGACCACACTATCGGTGAAAACACTACCATTATTGATGCAACTGGCAAATATCTTGCGCCTGCATTTATGGACGGACATATCCACGTTGAATCGAGTATGCTAATCGCTAGCGAGTATGCAAAAGCAGTTATTCCCCACGGCACGAGCGCAATTTTTATGGATCCCCACGAAATTTGTAACGTTTTAGGTCTTGACGGAATTAAGTGTATGCTTGACGACGCGCACAATGCGCCCTTAAAACAAATGCTCACCACTCCGTCCTGCGTACCTGCAGTACCTGGTTTTGAAGATACCGGCTCGTACGTTGGTCCTAACGAAGTTGCTCAAACAATGGCTTGGGACGACTGTGTGGGCTTAGGCGAAATGATGAACTTCCCCGGCGTACTTTCGGGCGACAAACACACTCACGACATTATCGGCGAAACCTTGAAAGCGGGAAAAATCGTAACGGGACACTATTCCTTACCCGAAACAGGCACGGGACTTAACTCCTATATCGCATCGGGCGTAAGATGTTGTCACGAATCCACGCGTATGGAAGACGCACTAGCAAAAATGCGTCTTGGAATGTATGCACTTTTCCGTGAAGGCTCGGCTTGGCACGATCTCCACGAAGTTGCAAAATCCGTAACTCAGCACAAGATTGATACGCGTTTCGCTTGCCTTATTTCGGATGACAACCATCCCAACACGTTAAAGAAAAACGGACACCTCGATTATAACGTAAAACGCGCTATTGAAGAAGGCATTGACCCCGTTACCGCTATTCAGATGGTAACAATTAACGTTGCTCAATGTTTCCACCTCGACCACGAAGTAGGATCAGTTGCTCCTTCAAAATGCGCCGACCTTGTACTTATCAGCGACCTAAACAACGTAACCGTTTCCGAAGTATTTATCGACGGAAAACTCGTTGCAAAAGATGGCGCACTCACTTGCACCATTGCTCGTCACGAATACCCCGAAAGCGTTAAAAAGACGGTACATCTTGATAAAATGACCAAAGACAACTTCGCTATCAAAGTAAACACGGACAAGCAAAAAGTAAAAGTGCATGTTATTGAAATTATCCCTGCGCACGTAGGCTCTTACGATAGACATATCGAAATGGACGTCATCGACGGACAACTTCAAGCGGACGTTAGCCGTGACATTTTGAAGGTTGCCGTGTTCGATCGTCACAAACGCACGGGTACGGTGGGCTATGGTTTTGTCAAAGGCTTTGGTATCGAAGGCGGTGCTATGGCGCAAACGGTTGCTCACGACGCACACAACTTGCTCGTAGTTGGCTCTAATGACGAAGATATGGCGCTCGCCGCGAACACACTTATTGAGTGCGGTGGCGGTATGGTTGCAGTAAAAGACGGCAAAGTTTTGGGACTTGTTCCCCTTCCTATTGCTGGTCTTATGAACGACGAACCTCTTGACAACGTATGCGAATACGTAGAAAGCGTGGAAAAAGCGTGGAAAGAAATGGGTTGCAGTATGCCTTCGCCCTTTATGACAATGGCACTTATCCCCTTGGCTTGTCTGCCCGAAACACGCCTTACTAACCGTGGACTTGTAGACTGTCGCACCTTTAATTTTATTGACCTCATCATTGAATAAAACATAAATTTTACGACACAATATAGCAAAACGGACTACCACGTGGCAGTCCGTTTTTATTTTTTATCCTTATTTTTCAATTTTACCTTGCGTGAATTTTTTGAACGTTGACGGAGTAATTGCGTTTACTTTTTTGAACATTTCCGCAAAATAAACAGGATTGGAAAAGCCTGATTTTATTGCTGATTCAGTCACAGAACATCCGTTTGCAAGCAACTTTTTGGCATTTTCTATCCTTATAAGGTTAAGGTAATGCAAAGGGCTTGTTCCGAAATCGCGCTTAAAAGCGTGCAACAACGTACTTTTATTGGCGAAAAACTTTTTACATAACATATTAAGCGTTATATTGTCCGCAAAATTGTTTTCTAAATAATTCTTAACCTCTTGCGAAAACCCCTCTTTTTTCTCTTCCACTTGGGGATTTACTACACGCGATAGATAAATTAGTAGTAATTTGAAATATGCAGTTGCAGCAGATATTCTATTTGCGTGCGCACTTTCAAGTTCATTATTACACAATCCGACAAACTCACTTACCCTCGGGCATTTTTCTGCACGAATATGCTCATAACTGTCTGTACTGATACAATTAGCTTTGCCTATTTCAGGGAAAAAAACGTTAGTAACGCCAAAAGAATAATAAACAAGAGGCGTAACGTCCGCCGAATACTGAACGTGACGTTTCCCCTCGCCTACAATTATACAGTCACCTGCACACACTTCCACCTTACGTCCGTCGCATTCAAAAAAACCGTTACCGCTTTCAAAATAAAAAACTTCCATATAAGAATGCGAATGAGGTTTTATCTCCCCCATTTTACCGTTTTTTTGTTTTGACACCGACAAAAGAACAGGCTCGTCTAGCTCTTCGTACTTCTTATCGCCTATGTAATAATAACTGTAAGTAACCGACATATTGTCCTCCACGTAATTATTATAACATTTCGCACGAGCAAAGACAAGTACTTCTGCAATTTTGTTATGCTTTTTTATTATTTTCCTATTGAAAAAACAAATTTTTAGTCGTATAATATATGCTATGGAGGAAATTATGAAAACTAGCATTATTAAACGTGGAGTAATCTCACAAGAAACGGGAAAATACTCTTACAACGCTTGGCCAAGCGTACT
>JAZOUI010000026.1:0-3892 GCA_045658145.1 Pumilibacteraceae bacterium | reverse complement strand
ATATAACCTGCCCGTTTGGGAGGGTGACAAGATCTTCTTCCGTCTGCTTGAAACCGAAGAAAGATTTTTCTCGCTTAAGTTAGTTTATGAGGGCGACACGCTTATTGAGCACGTGATTAATGCGTAAAAAAGATGATGCGGTTGCGAGTCTTCTCATAAGGATGTTTACAAATTTCGGCAGAGACATTGTTTTCTCTGCCGATTTGTGCTATAATGGATCTAACAAAAGCCTTCCTCTGGGAGGAAGGTGGCACGCGAAGCGTGACGGAAGGAGCCTGCGTGACTTTAGGTTCAGCTTGACTTTATTGTAACGCACTCTCCCTCAGTCACCTTCGGTGACAGCTCCCTCTCGGAGGGAGCCTTGGGATGCGCGCAACTTTAGGGGTATGGGCTTTGCCATGTGCCTTTGTAATACAAAGGCGAAACTAGCGATAAAGCAAAACGATAAACAAGAATTTGACGAAGAACTATCGCGAGAATAAAAGAAGGAGTTTGGTACTATATGTGGAATGAAATAAAAAATGAAATTGATATCGAAAATTTGATGAAAGAATATAGCGACTTTCACGATAGCTGTATAGTATCAATAAGCTATCATAGCGGAGCATTTGTTAATGATAAAGGTGCTATGGCAAAGGGCGAATTGCTTGATTATAGCATTGAAATGATATTACATAGTCAGTGTAATAAACCTATTGAACTGCGTTTTACAGGAGTAAGAAAATGTAATATTGTTGGCTGGGAGGACAATTATTTCTGCGACATTTTTGGTGCATATTTGAATTTTCATAGCGACATCCTTAGCAAAACTCGTGATGACAAGCTGATAGTATGGGCGGATTGGGATGGTTTTAATCCCATAAATTATACGGAAGAAAAACCGATTTCTACTAACGGAAACCACAGTACTTATGTAATTGCTGAAAAGTTGTTCTGGAGAATAATGACGGATGACTAAATACAGAGATACAATTTCAAAATTATCGAACAGGATCAAATAAAATTACCCCAACAGACTTTTAAAAATCTGTCGGGGTTAATTATTTGTTTTCTGCGGAGCAATTATGCCTTTTTGAACCGTCGAGGACGCTGGTCCCTACAAGGAAAAATCAAACATCCTTATGAGAACCACGCTTTGACGTACTGTTTCTTTTTAATTATGATGCTTGAAAAAAGTAAAAAAGTGTGCTATAATATAAGAAAGGACAAAATATGCACTTTTACGAAAGATTAAAACAACTCCGAAAAAATGCGAACTTAACGCAAAACGAGTTTTCAGAAAGAGTGGGCGTGCACTTCCAAACTGTTTCTAAATGGGAGCGTGGCATTGCCGAGCCGGATATTTCTCTACTGGGGATAATATCGGGCGTTTTGTCCGTGCCGTTAGAAACGCTCTTGGGCGTAGAACAGGGCGAAGAGGTTTTTACGGGCGACTTTAACGCCGAGAAAATGGGCAACGCTATTGCCGAAAATAGAAGGAAACAAGGACTTAACCAAAATGAACTTGCCGAAAAAGTTAACGTTTCTTCTGATACGGTATCTAAATGGGAGCGTGGTGTAATTAGCCCCGATATGCAATCGCTTGCGTTACTTTCGTCGCTTTTATCCGTCCCGTTATCAAAACTTTATTTTGGTGTAGAAGATGACGCTGAAGTAATAAATTACTCTACGGCAAAGCCACGAAAAAATTTATTTTGGCAGATTTTGGCGGTAACGTGTGCCTGTGTTTTGACCATTTGTCTTTCTGTTGGAATTCCGTTGATAATAAATTTGATGCAAAATAACGCTCAAAATAACGTTAGCGAAAGTGCTTTTACGGTGGACTACTGGGTGAACGGTGGGCAAATTGAAGGTGAGTATAAAAACACTTTTTCAGGGCTTGGCGATCAGATAATTTTACCTATCCCCACAAAAAACAACGACGTATTCGTTGGGTGGTATCTAAATGGCGACTATACGGGCGACAGCGTTACTAGTGTTAGTTGCACGGGTGAGAGCATAAGCGTGTATGCAAAATGGCAGTCGGGTGAGCAAGAAGTGCGCTATGAACTTTTTGGTGGCACTTGCGAAAACAATCCTACGATTACCGATAAAAACACGATAATAACGCTCAGCGATGCGCGTAAAAGTGGTTATATATTTTTAGGCTGGTTTACGCAAAAAGAAGGCGGAGAAAAGTACGAATACGTGGGTGGAGATCACTCGAGAAACGTTACGCTTTATGCACGTTGGCAAAAAACTGAACAAACTTTTAGCATTACTTACACTTATAACGGTGGCAATCTAGAAAAAGTCAATCCTTCGTTGCTTGCTTATGGCGAAGTAGCGTTATTAAACCCTGCACAAAAAGTAGGACATAAGTTCTTGGGGTGGTATGATAACGCTGACGGCAACGGTGAGGCTTACGAGTGGGTTGACGGGCAAAAAGATTTGCACCTTTACGCACTTTTTCAGCCCATTTGTTACGTTATCACTTACGAATACGACGGCGTATATAAGCAAGAAAGTAATCCTTCGTTCGTGACTTACGGCGAAGAAATACAACTGAACGACGTAATATTTGAAGGATATAATTTTATCGGTTGGTACACTAGTGAAACCGGTGGACAAAAAATCGAGCGCATTACACCTGAAAACGTAATTTCCTTAACGACATTATACGCGCGTTACGAGCCCAAAACCTATACCGTTACGCTATTTGCCGGCGGTGGAATTATAAGCGAAAAAGAAGTAGAAACTTGTCAAATTACTTATACCTATGGTACGGTAATGCCGTTGCCAATGGCATTAAAAGACGAGTTCACTTTTGAGTGTTGGGTGGATGCGGAAGGACGTGAATTTAATGAAATGACGGTGTACGCCTATGGCGATTTGGTTTTGTCGGCGCGTTATTACCGAACGGACGGCACGCAAATTACTTACGAAAAACAGGGCGGTGAGCCTACGGGAACGTTGCCTGAAAAGATTATTCACGGCACGCGTCAACAACTTTGTTCATTAAAAAAGGACGGATTTATTTTCCTTGGTTGGAACGATAAGAGCGACGGCTCGGGTGAGTATTATACTTTAACGCCTATTAGTGATGAAAAGCAAATTACGCTTTACGCGATATGGCAGGAAATTTTAGTTAATGGCAGTAGTGATGACATTAACTACGTTAAGGGCGCTACGTCCGTTACGATAACTAAATACAAAGGACAAACGGGCGAGCATATCAACGTTGTAATCCCGTCGTACATAGAAGATTTACCCGTTTCGCAAATAGGTGACGGACAACGCGAAACGTCGATTTTTGGAACGGATTACGTTAAACTTAATTCACTCGTATTGCCCCTTACTTTGCGCACTATAGATGCTTGGTCGCTTGCAAATATCGAACTTAATCAAACGCTGATAATCCCGTCAACGACTACTACGATAAATGAAAATGCGTTTTCTAAATCCTTTATTGCAATAGAGTTTGAAAAGGATAGTGAGATTAAGTCGTTACAAAAAAATGCGCTTTTCGGTGCAAAAATAAAGAACGTATTGACGCTACCAGATAGTTTGGAATCGCTAGAAAGTTTCTCTCTGTCCTTATCTTGTATGGGAATAAAACTTCCAAACAAGGCCATACGTATAGCGCCGTTTGCATTTTATGATGAATGTTTTGGTGCGCATAGTATTTATTTGCCGAATAATATAAACTTTGATTTAATTGAAGAAAACGCATTTGGCGGAACGGAAAATAAATTTATTTGTTTGTATTCAAGCAATGCTATTTCTCAGTCGCAAAAACAAAAGTGGGGCGCGGATGAAACGCATTTGGTCGGTAACGGCGTTACGTTAGTTGATGGGGACACCGTTACTAAGCTTGATGGTAACGAATTTATTTTGCCTACGCCCGCAAAGG
>JAZOUI010000025.1:0-6471 GCA_045658145.1 Pumilibacteraceae bacterium | reverse complement strand
ACCATTTTCCATAGTGCAGGATTTATGCGAGTAAAGTTTTCGTATAACGTTTCGCTAAACTCTATACCCATATCTTTACACGAGTCAATAATCGCGTCGCGCGCGCAAAGATTGAAATCTAGTAGCGTATCATCTAGGTCGAAAAATACCGCTTTAATTTGATTTTTTAACATAATAAAATCCTTTGAAAAACGGGGCACGTTTGTTAAATCAGTAATAACGTACCCCGTTGTTTTTTATTTCTTTTCTAACGTATAGCCGTCTTTTGCATCTTTTACTAGATAGCCAAGGTTTGATAATTCGTCGCGAAGACGATCGCTTTCAGCCCAGTTCTTTGCAAGGCGTGCTTGCCATCTTTCATCAGCGATAGCCTTAATGGAGTCAGGAACTTCAATCTTCTCTTTTTCAGCAGGTTTTGCTTTGTCGAGAGAAAGTCCAAGCACTTTGTCGAATTCAAGCGCCAAAGCGTAAATGTCTTTGGACGGAGTTTCTTTTAACATTGTCCAAATAACGCCCAGCGAAAGGGGAATATTGATGTCGTCGTTTACGGCGTCAATAAAATCTTTGCGATACTTTTCAATCACTTCGGGCGCAGTTGCCGTTGCGGAAATTTTGTGTTCGTAAAGGGCGTTAAGCATTCTGGTGTACGCCACTTGCGCCGCTTTAAGTCCTTCGAAAGTAAAGTTAAGTTTTTTGCGATAATGCGTATTAAGGCAGAAGTAACGGAAAGCAAGGGCAGAGTAACCCATTTCTTCGAGTTGAGCAATGGTGTAAGTGTTGCCGAGTGACTTGCTCATTTTACCGCCGTCTACGAGCATGAACTCGCCGTGCATCCAAGTATTAACTGTTTTAGCCCCTTCAAGTGCCTCGGACTGAGCAATCTCGTTTTCGTGGTGAACGGGGATATGGTCAACGCCACCCGAGTGGATATCGATAAGCGAGCCAAGATATTTACGGCTCATAGTCGAACATTCAATATGCCAACCGGGATAACCCATGCCCCACGGAGAAGGCCATTGCATAATGTGTTCCTTAGGCGCTTTTTTCCAAAGCGCAAAGTCGGCAGGGTGACGCTTTTCGCTGTTTACTTCAACGCGCGCACCTGCGATTTGGTCGTCAAGGTTAAGGCGCGAAAGTTTACCATAACCGTCAAACTTGCTTATGTCGAAATAAATGCCGTCGCTCGTCTCATAGCCGTAGCCCTTTTCGACAAGCGTTTCAACGTAAGAAATCATATCGTTGATATGGTCGGTAGCCTTTGCGATAATTTCGGGCTTGCCGATATTAAGCGCTTCAATATCCTTAAAGAAAACGGAAGTGTAGTATTCAGCGATTTCGTAGGGCGACTTTTGCTGTTTTTTAGCAGCGATAGCCATCTTGTCTTCGCCGTCGTCACCGTCAGAGAGAAGGTGACCTACGTCCGTAATGTTCATAACTCCTTTGAGTTTGTATCCGTCGTAGCGCAAAACTCTGCGTACAAGATCCATAAAAACGTAAGTACGCAAGTTGCCGATATGCGCGTAGTTGTAAACGGTAGGACCGCACGAATACATAGTTACAACTTTGTCTACAGGTTTAAAGTCTTCTTTTTCGCGGGAAAGAGTATTGTAAAGTTTAAGCATAAGTGGTACTCCTAGTTATCGTTCTTTTTGTTTGTTTCAATTAAATTTTTTAATTCATCAATACGTCTATTGATTTTACTCAGTTCGTCCATAATCGGGTCAGGAAGGCTTTGGTCAAGGTCGTCTAGTCTAACGCCGTTGATTTTAACTACACGACCGGGAACGCCTACTACCGTAGCGTTTGCAGGGACTTCCTTAAGAACGATACTTCCTGCGCCTATTTTTGCATTTTTGCCCACGGTAAAAGGTCCTAAAATTTTAGCACCTGCACTAATCATAACACCGTCTTCAATGGTAGGGTGACGTTTTCCCTTGTCTTTACCCGTACCGCCTAGAGTAACGCCTTGGTACATAACGACGTTGTTGCCCACAATCGCGGTTTCGCCGATAACTACGCCTTCGCCATGGTCGATAAATACGCCGTGACCTATTTTTGCGCCGGGGTGAATTTCAATACCGGTAAAAAATTTCGCTAGCTGAGAAACTATACGTGCGATAAGTTTGTAGCCGTGTATGTGCATAAAATGCGCAAATCGGTACATAACTAGCGCGTGAAACCCACTATAAGTCAAAATCACTTCGAACTTATTGCGCGCGGCAGGGTCGTGCTTGAATATTGATGCTAAATCTTTGTGGATTTTAGAAAACATATCTCCTCACGTTAGTCGGGAATTTTACCGTCCATAAGCAAGATTGCTTTTTCAATCAAAGCAATTGCTTTTTCATAACTCTCGTCGTTTGCCGAAAGAAAGGACAAACTTTCTTCAATGCTTTTCTTGCGCTCGTTAAGATAGGATGCGCCTTTTTGTGTTAACGTATAACAAACTTCGCGTCTGTCGATTTCGCCCTTAGTTTTTTCAATAAGTCCTTCGTTTGCCATTTCGCGAGTAAGAAGAGCGAGATTGGTTTTTGCGATAAGAAGAGTAGCAAGGATTTCGCGTGAATTATAATTTTTTGCTATCAAAAAAAGCACCTTTGTTTTAAGTGACAAAGTGTTCTTTTTTGCTCCGTTATCGCTTTCGCACATACACGCACGGCGAGTTGCTAGGCGAAGTTCTATCAAACTGTCAGAAAGTTCGTACACGCTTACCTCCAAGGGTATCTTTGGTAATGCACAAAAAATGCATTGCGCCAAATAGGCTTTTATTTATTATATTATAACTATTTTAGTCAAATATGTCAACATAAATGACTGTATTTCGCATCCACAAAGGATGGAAAAATCAAAACTTAAAAATACTGCGTTATAAAATTTGACTTATGTAAATAAAAGTTTTATAAT
This sequence comes from Pumilibacteraceae bacterium, assembly GCA_045658145.1. Lineage (GTDB taxonomy): Bacteria > Bacillota > Clostridia > Christensenellales > Pumilibacteraceae > UBA10677. The sequence goes on along the minus strand of JAZOUI010000025.1, from coordinate 3,567 downwards.
AAAGGGGTACTAGTTAAATCAAAGGAGAAAAAAGATGGCAGAGTATTACACTATTAATATATGCGGAAGAAAGGAAGACCTTCCTGTTTTACAACTTCCTTCCGGCATAAAGATTGCATTTTTTAACCTTCACGGCAACCAAGACCTTACCGAATATTGTGGTAAAGAACTTGCAAAGCGCATAAGTGGAGTGGACGTTCTTATTACGGCAGAAAGTAAAGGACTTCAACTTACGCACGTAGTTGCTCGTGAACTTGGTCACGAAAAATACGCTGTTGCTAGAAAGAGCAAAAAACTTTATATGCAGGACGGCATTAACGTTACCGTTAATTCCATAACGACGGGTGGAGAACAAACGCTTTATCTTTCCGCTCACGACGCAGAACTTTTGAAAGGTAAAAAAGTAGGTATTGTCGACGACGTTATTTCGCTTGGCGGTTCGCTTAAAGGTATGGAAATGCTTGTTGAAAAAGCAGGCGGTATCATTGCTCAAAAGGCTATGGTTTTGGCTGAAGGCGACGCAGCGAAGAGAAGTGATATTATCTTCCTTGAAACTATTCCCCTTCTTTAAGTAAATAAGAACATAATAAAAACGGCAAGGTACGTACCTTGCCGTTTTGTTATATTTTGTGATATATTTTACTGTTTGTTATAGCCGTCTGGGTTTTGAGTTTGCCATTTCCACATAGATGCGCACATTTCGTCAACGCCTAGTTTTGCCTCCCAACCAAGTACGTTTTTAGCCTTGTCAACGCTAGCGTAGCAAGCGGCGATATCGCCAGGGCGACGGGGGCAAATCTTGTAAGGAATTTCGTGACCGCACGCCTTTTCAAACGCCTTAATCATATCTAAAACGGAGTAGCCGTTACCAGTACCAAGGTTGAAAATATGAACGCCTTTTTCGCTTACGTTTTCAATCGCCTTAACGTGACCGAGAGCAAGGTCAACAACGTGGATATAGTCTCTAACGCCCGTTCCGTCGGGAGTATCGTAGTCGTTACCAAAAACGTTTACGCAAGGAAGTTTTCCGCCTGCAACTTTTGCAATGAAGGGAGCAAGGTTGTTGGGAATTCCTTTGGGATCTTCGCCGATAAGACCACTTTCGTGAGCGCCCACGGGGTTGAAGTAACGGAGAAGAACAATGTTCCAGTCCTTGTCCGAAACGTAAAGGTCTTGCATAATATTTTCAAGCATAAGTTTGGTCGAACCGTAGGGGTTGGTGGTGGAAAGCGAGCAGTTTTCATCAAGCGGAAGTCTTTCGGGCGTTCCATAAACGGTAGCGGAAGATGAGAACACGATTTTCTTAACGTTGTGCTTTCTCATAACGTCGAGAAGAACGAGAGTTCCGTAAATATTGTTATCATAATATTCAAGGGGCTTGCTTACGCTTTCGCCAACCGCCTTAAGACCAGCAAAGTGAATAACGCTGTCGATTTCGTTTTCCGAAAAAATCTTTTCCATAGCGTCACGGTCGCGCATATCAGCGTTATAAAATTTGATTTTCTTTCCCGTGATTTGTTCAACGCGCTTAATGGATTCGTCGCACGAATTTACCATATTGTCAAAAGCAATTACTTCATAACCGCGGTTAAGAAGTTCGACTTCGGTATGTGATGCAATGTATCCTGCGCCACCAGTAACTAAAATTTTCTTATCCATAATGTCCTCCAAAGTGGTTTACGATACTATTATACAACGGATTTATGAAAAAAGCAATTTTTTCGAAGTGAAAAATAAAGAATATTAGCATAAAAACAGTTGAATAAATTTTTTTATTATGTTATAATAAACGACGGTAGAAAAAATCTCATCAATGGAGGATATTATGCAGTTTTCTAAAGAAGTAGAAAGAATGGTCTGCGTAGCCAAGGGCCCCAAGCACGGTCCCGCTCCTATTCCTGAAGAAGGACAATGGGTACAGGCTTATCAGATTTCGGACATTAACGGTTACACACACGGTATCGGTTGGTGTGCTCCCCAACAAGGCGCGTGCAAACTCTCCCTTAACGTTAAGGGCGGAATTATTCGCGAAGCGCTTGTTGAAACCATCGGTTGCTCGGGTATGACGCACTCTGCTGCAATGGCAGGTGAAATTCTTCCTGGCAAGACGCTTTTGGAAGCGCTCAACACCGACCTTGTTTGCGATGCAATCAACACCGCAATGCGCGAACTTTTCCTTCAGATCGTTTATGGTAGAACGCAATCTGCTTTCTCCGAAGGCGGTCTTGTAATCGGCGCTGGTCTTGAAGACCTTGGTAAAGGCGAACGTTCTATGACGGGTACGATTTACGGCACGGAAGAGAAGGGCGTACGTTACCTTGAACTTACCGAAGGATATATCACCAAACTTGCTCTTGATAAGAACAATCAGGTAGTAGGTTACGAGTACATCAAACTCGGCGTAATGCTTGACAAGATTAAGGCAGGCGTTAACGCTGACGACGCACTCAAAGCCGCAACGGGTCACTATGGTAGATTCACCGCTGAAGAAGGCGTTGTGAAGTTTATTGACCCCCGTAAGGAATAAGGAGGTAACGACAATGGCTGTAAGTTTTGAAGGATATGAAAGAAGAGAGGCGAAAACCTCCGCTATTATGGCACAATATGGCATCAAAGATTTTGAAGATGCTCTTAAAATTTGTACCGATATGGGCTTTAACCCCTATGAAATCACTCAGGGCATTCAGAACATCTGCTTTGAAAATGCAAAGTGGGCTTACGTTCTTGGATGCGCTATCGCAGTAAAGAAAGGTTGCACTAGAGCGGCTGACGCAGCGCGCGCAATCGGTGAAGGACTTCAGGCTTTCTGTATTCCTGGCTCTGTTGCAGAGCAGAGAAAAGTAGGTCTTGGTCACGGTAACCTTGCTGCAATGCTCCTTGAAGAAGAAACCGAATGTTTCTGCTTCCTTGCTGGTCACGAATCTTTCGCGGCAGCAGAAGGCGCAATCGGTATTGCAAAGAGTGCGAACAAAGTTCGTAAAACTCCCCTTCGCGTTATCTTGAACGGTCTTGGTAAGGACGCCGCTATGATTATTTCTAGAATCAACGGCTTTACCTACGTTCAAACCAAAATGGACTACTTCAACGACGAACTTCAGATCGTAAACGAAACCGCTTACTCCGATGGCGAGAGAGCAAAAGTTCGTTGCTATGGTGCTGACGACGTTCGTGAAGGCGTTAAGATTATGTGGCAGGAAAAGGTAGGCGTTTCCATTACTGGTAACTCCACCAACCCCACGCGTTTCCAACACCCCGTTGCAGGTACGTATAAGAAGGAATGCGTTGAAAACGGCGTTAAGTACTTCTCCGTAGCATCTGGTGGTGGTACTGGTCGTACGCTCCATCCCGACAACATGGCTGCAGGTCCCGCATCTTACGGTATGACCGATACCATGGGTCGTATGCACTCCGACGCTCAGTTCGCAGGCTCGTCTTCCGTTCCCGCTCACGTAGAAATGATGGGACTTATCGGTATGGGTAACAACCCCATGGTAGGCGCATCCGTAGCGTGTGCAGTAGCAGTAGAAGAGGCTTTCAATAAATAATTTACGGCGTATGATATACGTC
>JAZOUI010000024.1:0-2440 GCA_045658145.1 Pumilibacteraceae bacterium | reverse complement strand
GGTGCGTACTCGGTTGGCGACGGAAAGTTCTATATCTCAAAGCACGGCTATGACGAGCAAAAGGGCGGTCAGTTTACCACCGTCACTTTGTACGAACTGAATAACAGCAAAGACGTCTGGGAATTTATCGAAAAATAATCTAGCGAAAAGGCTTACCATTACAGGTAAGTCTTTTTTTGTATATTTCTATAAAAATTAGTATAATTTTATATATCCTATTGACAAGCAAAAAAAAGCGTAGTATAATAATATTGTAAATGCGTTTCCGTATCGCAAAATTAATAAAAAGGAGAGAGAAAATATGACGAAGAAAACGAAACGGGTTGTTAGAATAATAATTTTATCTTTTGTTGTCGTTTTAATTGCTGGAATTATTTATGCTTTAACGTCTGATAAAATAGAAAACTATAGCGAAGAAGAGCACGCTCGAATAATACGTGAAAAAATAGATAAAAAGTACCCAGATAAAAAACATCATGATGATAGAGGGCAATTAGTTGATTTTACAGGATACGAATTATATCCGCTATACGACGAGCATGAAAAGCTAAAGTATTTTCTTGTGGAATATGAACCGTATGGTTTTAAGATAATTCAAATGATAGAGGGATTACCGAGAATAATTTACGGAGGACTTGTGTATTATGAGTCAGATTTAGTTGGTGTAAATAAAGCGCAATGGTCGCCTCATACGATAGATGAAAATACTGAACTAATTAATGGTTTAGAAAAAGATAAAATATGGATATTAGATGAAAATGGAGAACGAATTTATCACAAAAAAAGTCCGTTTTTCGTTACTGGGAACATTAATGAAAGAAAATATCTCATAAGAACATATGCATACGATTATATCTTTGCAATAAAAAAAGAGGGGCAGTTTATAAATTTAGTGAGTGGAGAAGAGGTTGATTTCGATAATTTGGGATATCAAGCAACATTGACATGTGATTTTATACCAAAAGGACCTTGGATGTTATAATTATTAAAAGAGAAAAGCAAAAAATCGTTTTTTAAGGCTTGTGTGAAACAAGCCTTTTTTTATGCCTTAAAACGTTTTACCTTTTTGCGGATTTGTGGTACAATAGTATTAGCAAAACAAAGGAGATAAAGATGAACATAGCAGTTGCACAGTCGGGCGGACCGACTTGCGCGATAAATGCGTCGCTTTTGGGCGTATTCCGTCACGCAACCAAGTATGAAGAAATCGGCATTGTTTACGGCGCAGTAAACGGAATTGAGGGGCTTATTTACAATCAACTCGTTAACCTTAACGAAGTCATTGCGAGTGACGACGACGTAGAACTTATTCGTCAAACGCCTTCCACCGTTTTGGGCTCGTGTAGGTTCAAACTCCCCGATAGCGAAAAGGACGATAGCGTTTATAAAACTATTACGAAAACTTTGCTTGACCACGGAGTAGGCGCGTTTATTTATATCGGCGGAAACGATTCGATGGATACCGTTGTAAAACTCGACAAGTATTTTAAGGCGAATAATATCGATATCAAAGTAGTGGGCGTGCCTAAGACTATTGATAACGACTTGCCCGTGACTGACCACACGCCCGGGTTTGGCTCGGCGGCGAAGTACGTTGCAACGACGCTCCAAGAAATCGTGCGCGACAGTAGCGTGTATTCGGTTGAGTCGGTTACGCTCGTTGAGATTATGGGACGTGATACGGGTTGGCTTACGGCGTCTAGCGCGGTACTTCGTGCGAACGGACTTCCTGCGCCTCACCTTATCTATCTTCCCGAAAATCCTTTCTCGGTGGCGAAATTCCTTGACGACGTGCGCGAGGCTATGAAAAAATACTATGCGGTCGTAGTCGCTATATCCGAAGGCGTTGAACTTGACCCCGAAGAAGTAGGACAGACCGAGCAGTCGGGTAAAGAGGACGTATTTGGTCATAAGTACTTGGCAGGGGTTGCTAAAACACTTGAAAAAGTCGTTTCGCGCGAACTCAAATGCAAAGTGCGTTCTATCGAACTTAACGTTATGCAACGCTGTTCGTCGCATCTTAGTTCAAAGCGCGATATCACCGAGGCGGAGCGTATCGGCAGTTCGGCAGTAAAGGCTGTGCTTGACGGTCAGTCGGGCGTTATGATGTATTTTAAGCGCATCTCGAATAATCCGTATAACGTAAGAATCGAAAGCGTAGATGCGACGCTTGTGGCTAACCGCGTAAAATATTTCCCACGCGAATGGATTGCCGAAAACGGCCACGACGTTACTGAAAAGGCTATTGAATATTGTTTGCCCCTTATCCAAGGCGAGCAAAATTTCCGTATCAAAAACGGTATTCCCCAACACTATATTTTGCCTTGTGCCCTTCCTCGTGAGCGAGTAAAAAAGTAAGTAATATCTATAAGTAAAATACAAAACGGACTACCACGTGGTAGCCCGTTTTTTGTGTAACGTCAATTATTTTCTCTTTTTC
>JAZOUI010000023.1:0-2534 GCA_045658145.1 Pumilibacteraceae bacterium | reverse complement strand
CCAAGGCTACTTCGATAACTACACCACGGAGTAAGAATTTATTAAATTTAATAATAAAAAAAGGCTTATTCGAAAAGAATAAGTCTTTTTTATATGCAAAACTTGTTGACATATCAACAAGTTTATGGTAATATAATAAGGATGTTGATACGTCAACAAGTGGAGGAAAATATTATGCAAGACCGTTATAAAACTTTTACGATTCAGATTGCAAAACTCAGTCGTTACATTCGCAGAATCAAGACGGAAGAGATGGCTGACCTTGGGCTTAAAAGCATACATGTATCCTGTTTGTACTATTTATACAAGGGAGGACAGATGACTGCGGCGCAACTTTGCGACATGTGCGAAGAGGATAAAGCGGCAGTTTCGCGTTCGCTGTTGTTTTTGGAAGACGAGGGGTACGTGACTTGTGGTACTACAATGAAGAAAAGATACAACTGTCCGCTTTTGCTGACCGCGAAGGGCAGAGAAACGGCAGAGGTTATTAACGACAAGATTGCTAGCGTGCTTGCACACTCAAACGACGGAATTAGTGAGCAAGATTTGGAAATTTTCTATAAATGTTTAGATCGTGTCAGCGAAAATCTGCAAAACATTTGCAAAAAATACGGAGATTAAAATGGTAAAGATTATTATTGATTCGGCGTCGGACATATCTTACGCTGAATCTGTACAGTTGGGCGTTACTATGGTAGCGATGGAAATTAAGTTTGGTGAGAACGAGTATTTGGATGGCGTGACGCTTTCGTCAAACGAGTTTTACGACAAACTTATCGAGAGTGACATTATGCCAAAAACGAGTATGATTAACCCGTTTCGCTGGGAAGAGGAGTTTGAAAAGGTAGTATCTCAAGGCGACGAGGCTGTGGTCATCACAATTTCGTCCAAACTTTCCGGCACTTACGAGAGCGCGTGTCAGGCGAGTGAGAAGTTTGGCGGAAAGGTGTTCGTGGTGGATAGTCTTAACGCGAGCGTAGGTGAAAGACTTCTTTGCTATCTTGCGCTTGAAATGACGAGAGAGGGTAAAAGCGCGAGCGAGATTGCAAATACTCTTAATAAACAAAAAGAGCGAATTTGCATTATGGCAATGCTTAACACACTAGAATATCTCAAAAAGGGTGGTAGAATTTCTTCTACCGTGGCTTTTGTAGGTGAGGTTTTGTCCATAAAGCCCGTTGTTTCCATTGTTGACGGCGAAGTCAAGATGGTGGGAAAGGCTATCGGCTCGAAGAACGGTAACAACCTTCTTAACCGCCTCGTTGAAAAGAATGGTATTGATTTCTCAATGCCGTTGGGTCTCATTTGGTCGGGTAATGACGATAGCGTGCTTAAAAAATACGTGCGCGATAGTGCGCGCTTGTGGGAAGATCATACTGATGACATCCCTGCTTATTCGATAGGTAGCACGATAGGTACGCACGTCGGCCCGGGCGCAATTGGTGTTGCATTTTTTGCTGAGCAGTTAGGAAAGTAATAGAGCAATATTTAAAATAAAAAGACCATACTAACGGATAACCGAAAGTATGGTTTTTTTGTTTAATAAATTTTACTGCACGGTCAAATAGACGAGCATAGGTCTACTTTCATACACCCGATTCTGCGCCTACTAAACCGTTGTCGACGGTTAGCGGTGAATTGCGTGGAAAGAAACGCCTACGGTATTAGGACCACAATGGCTACCTGCGGTGGGGTTAACGACTACGATTTCGGTGTTAAGGTCGTCGCCGTATTCTGCCTTCAACTGCTTTTCGATTTCTTGCGCAATTTCAAGTGCGTCGGTATGACCGATAATAACGCGGTACGATTTTATATCATCTTGGAGAGTGCGAACGTATTCAAGAAGTTTTTGTGTGGCTACTTTTTGACCACGCGCTTTTGCAACGGAAACCATTTTGCCTTCGTCGCTGATGTGAATAATGGGACGTATGCCGAGTAGTCCACCCATAAACGCCGCAACGCCACTTACTCGACCACTTTTAGCAAAGAATTTAAGGTCGTCTGCGAAGAAGTAAACTGCATATTTGTCTATGTTTTCATTTGCCCAGTCCACAATTTCTTGCGCGCTTTTGCCTTGCTTTGCGAGTTCGCCGATTTCGCGAACGATATTATAACTTAAGATAGTTATTGCTTTCGTATCAATGGTATAGCATTTTCTGTCGGGGTATTTTTGCGCTAATTCTTTGAGTGCGATATCCATCGAGTTGAAAGTGCTACTCATAGCGCGAGAGAAGTGCACGTACAAAATATCTTTGCCTTGCGCAAAATAGGGCTCGAAGTATTCCATATAGCGTGCAGGCGATAATCCTGCGGTGGAAGGAAGAACTCCGCCACGAAGTACGTCATAGAATTTTTTGGAGTCAAATTCTTCAAAATCAACGTAAGGGTAAGTCGTTTGTTCGCCGATAACGTAAGGCATACTTATAAGTTCATAGCCGTATTCTTTAGCGACCGCAGGGGTAATGTCGGTATCGGTATCAGTAAAAAGTTGAAACATCATATTCTCCTATTAATTTTATTGTCGGTACTTTTCG
>JAZOUI010000022.1:0-1944 GCA_045658145.1 Pumilibacteraceae bacterium | reverse complement strand
TTACCTAGCGGTTGGAGTATAGTAGAAGAAGTCGTATCACATTCTTCCGTCGTAAACGGAAACGTTGGCGAAAGTCAAACTTTCGTTGGAGCATTAGTCTATAACTATGACGGCACACCTAATTACAACAAGATATATAGTGACCTTACCATAGACTGCGTTCTTCCTAATATCACATACTCCTATGGCGGTCAATCAGTAGATTCAGTAAACCAAACTGAAGTAATAATAACCCCAAACAATGAAGTTTCCATAAAAATCAAACTTGAAAATCCTTTTAATAAAGTAGGATATCTTCTTTCTTCTTGGAATATAGATGGCGCTATCGTTCCCGTTAGTAATAACGTAAGCGAAGGTAGTATTTATGAGCTTACGGAAATCGCTAAAAACGAAATATTAATAGCCGTAACACTAAAAGCAAGAGAAGACATTAAAGTTACTTTCCGTCATTATTATGAAAACTTGGAGCTTTCTTTTAATGAAGTTTACGATTCATTGGTAGAAAGAAACGATTGCGTAGCGGACGCGACGTATACTATATCATCAAACGACCTATTAGAAAAAGATGGGTTTATTTTCTCACACTCAACGCTAAACAGCAGTGATGAAAATGTAGAAAATTTTGTTGTTTCGCCACTTAGTGACAGCGTTATAAATCTATATTATACACGCAAAAACGTAAGTGTAAATTACGTAGACAACCAGTATACCAATCTTAATCCTACTGGTACTTTGCCAAGTAGTAAGATAGTAAAATTCGGTATTCCTTTTAATATTGACGTGCCTACAAATTATAATTTGCAAGGATATGCCTTTGTGGGCTATACTGACGGATTAACTTATGAAGACGCAAAATTAAAGCTTTTTAAGGAAGGTAATTATATCGTAAACAATTACGTTGAGAGCATTACTTTTAGCGTCAATTTTAGTCCTGTAAGCACTCTAATTATGGATGAAAGTTTAGGACTAGAAAACCTAAGCGCAATAGTTGGAGAAAATATTATACTTCCAGCAGAGCCTACGAATAAACCCGATGGCAAACTCTTTGCAGGTTGGATTATAAACGGCGTTACTTACTCCGCAGGAGCGGAATTCACTATGCTCAGTGAAAACGTTGTATTGGAAGCTTTATGGGAAGATATAGCGTCTGATGAAGACAATGACAAGAAAGTTGATTTAGGCGTCGTTATAGGCGCTAGCGTAGGCTCTACGGTTGGTCTTGCGGTAATTATTGCGCTAACCGTTATACTTATCAGAAAGAGCAAAAGAAAGGGTCGAATTGAACTTGTAGATAATAGCATAACAAATGAAGAAAACGCATCGAACGAATAGTAATTACAAACGATAAAACCAAACAAAAAAACCCACCGTAATGGTGGGTTTAATTTTAATATGAAATATATTATTAACCGAGCATACGAATAGGAAGAACCATATATAAGAACTTATCGCCTTCCTTGGGAACGATGATAGTAGGGGAAGTAGCTCCGCTAAACTTAAAGTCGATAAAGTCTTCTTTAATCTTGTTTAAAGCGTCGGCTAGGAAGCGAGAGTTGAACGCTATATCAAGGTCTTTACCTTCCAACGCGCAGTTTACGGTTTCTCTAATCTTACTGATATCTGAATTTGAGTTAATTTCCATTACGTTACCGGAGATAGAGAGTTTTAGGTAGTTGTGCTTATGCTTTTTAGCAACGAGAGAAGCTCTATCAAGACCGCTCATCAAAGCATCCTTTTCTATGGTGATATGGGTAGTAAAGGTGGTGGGGATGAGCTTTTTGTAATCGATATAATCTCCATCGATAAGTCTTGTAGTGATAATGGTATTGCCACAGTTGTATTCGATATGAATGTAAGTGGAAATATCAAAAAAATAATGATAGCGGTGCTTGCTGTAGTGCTCGTATTTGTTTTTGCAGGCTGCGGTATTGCAAAAAAAGATGA
>JAZOUI010000021.1:0-1988 GCA_045658145.1 Pumilibacteraceae bacterium | reverse complement strand
TCGTGAGGTAGGCTATATGTTTGGTCAGTACAAGCGTCTCCGTGACGAGTTTACGGGCGTGCTTACGGGCAAGGGAATTGCTTACGGTGGTTCGCTTATTCGTCCCGAGGCTACGGGCTATGGCGCAGTTTACTACACCGTAGAAATGCTCAAGTGGCTTGGCGACGATATCAAGGGAAAAACTTTCGCTATCTCGGGCTTTGGTAACGTTGCTTGGGGTACGGTTAAAAAGGTTACCGAACTTGGTGGTAAGGTTGTTACCATTTCGGGCCCCGACGGATATGTTTATGATGAAAATGGTATCAATACCGAAGAAAAAATCAACTTTATGCTCGAGATGCGCGCGTCCTGTCGCGATCGCGTTCAGGATTATGCGGATAAGTTTGGCGTGCCTTTCTTCGCTGGTCAAAAGCCGTGGGGCGTTAAGGCGGACGTTTTGATGCCTTGCGCTACGCAGAACGAAGTTGGTATGGCTGAGGCTGAAAAAATGGTTGCAAACGGCGTAAAATATTACGTTGAAGTTGCTAATATGCCTACCACTAACGAGGCTATTGCTTACCTTAAAGCAAACGGCGTGACGGTTGCTCCGTCTAAGGCTGTTAACGCTGGTGGCGTTGCCGTTTCGGGACTTGAAATGTCGCAAAACTCTATGCGCTACAGTTGGTCTGCTGAAGAAGTTGATGCAAAACTTAAGGACATTATGAAAAATATCTTCCAAAACTCTGCCGCTGCTGCTGAAAAGTATGGTATGAAGGGAGATTTGGTAGCGGGTGCAAATATTGCAGGCTTTATCAAAGTTGCTGACGCTATGAAGGCGCAAGGCGTTTGCTGATAGTAAAGAGCGCGTTCGTAGGCGCAAAATAATTTTATAAATTAAGACCATACCGAAATTTTTTTTGGCTAAACGGTATGGTCTTTTTATTTTAAAAAATTTAAAATTTTTTTCCAAATGGTGACAACACGTATTCACTATTACTGTGCTATAATAGGTGCATAAGAGTGAGGAGATTAAAAAAATGAGTAAAGTTTGGGGAATAATAAAAGTTATTTTTATGGTAGTTTTTTTTGGTTTTGTTGGTTTTTTCTCTTTTTGTTGGTCTTTAATGACAGGAAAAAGATAATCATTTTTGTGTAAAGACGTGAATATAATTTAGAAAAGGAGAATGGATATGTTTATTGAAAAGAACGGCGAAGTGTATGCGGTAAAAGAAAATTTGGTAACTTGGACGATAATTGCCCCCTGCTTTTCAGAAAACGAAGAAGTTACCTTTTCGGTAAGAAAAGTGGATTGTGGCACGTTTGAGGCACTTACGGATTTTGTTTGGGCGAATAGCGCGTTTTAAGGAGAGAGATTATGTTTGAAAAATATAAAGTAAGAAAAACGCTTTTGGGCGCAAAAGAAATATCCGAAATTTTTTCGTGCGAGCGCGATATTGCAAAACAAGTTATCGCGCAGATTAAAACTGTTTCTCGCATTGAAAAAAGCAAAACAAAAGTGGATGTACGCGACTATTTGCACTTTACTATGAATATGTCGCCTAATCAAATGCGCGATTTTGCTCATTCGTTAGCATTAAAAAAAGAAAGTACCGCAGTATCGTTTGCTGTGGAAGGGAAATTACTTGGACAAGCGTTATGAGAATAATAAGACACCCGTTCGTTTTGTGCAGATGGGTGTTTTTATTTGCTATAAAGTAAATAATAAAGTTTGATTGCGTTTTGTAGCGTTTTCTATTGACAAAACGCCCGAAAAATAGTAAAATACTAACGCTATCAAAAGTGGCAAATTTAATATGCGGAGGTGGCGGAACTGGCAGACGCGCTAGTTTCAGACGCTAGTGGTTAATTCTCGTGTGGGTTCGAATCCCATCTTCCGCACCAAAATTAAATGACAGGCAAACGCCTGTCATTTAATTTTGTGTCAGGGCATTATGGAGAGAACTCTGCGCAGTAGTGCGCAGAAGTTCGCGCTTTGCGAAGCAATGCAA
>JAZOUI010000020.1:0-1691 GCA_045658145.1 Pumilibacteraceae bacterium | reverse complement strand
CCTCTACTTTTTTAAAAATAGAGTAGAAGAAGTTAACGTCGTTATATCCAACGCACTCGGCTATTTCAGCAATTTTTTTATCGGTATTAGCGAGCAAGCGTCTTGCTTCTTCCATACGGACTTTTACTATGTAATCGCGATATCCTATTCCTACGATTTCCTTAAATCGCATTGAAAGATAGGGGATGGAAAAACCAAAATTCGTTGCTAGTGCGCTAAGCGTCGGGGGAGAAACGTAGTTGTCGTTTACAGCGTGCATAATAGAAGAAATTACGTCTTCGTTTTGATCGCGACTAGAAATTTTGCGCATAGTGTTAATCAAAAGTTCAATAAGAGTACTGCGCATAATTTCCGTAAAACCTAACATTTTTTGCTCGTTTTCGTTAACTATTGTATTTATGTACTGTAAAATTTTGCCGTCGTCATCTGAAAAGATTGTGTCGGAAGGATTGATTTTCAGAGAAAAAGCATCAATTTTTATTAAATAGTGGTTAAGTAGAGTATTAAAACTACGGCAATACACTAAACTTTTGTCAATTAGTTGTGGCTTGAATAAAATATTGATAACTTTAAGTGGGCGTTCGTCTATAGAATAATATGAATGTTCTGTGCCGTAATCTACGATAAAATAGTCACCCTTTTTAATAATCATAGTGTTGTTGCCGATAGTGTGATGTGCGCTTCCTTCCGCAACGTATGCTAATTCTAAAAAATCGTGCGAGTGAGTTTTACTTTGTGGTTTTGTCGCAACGACAACGTCAATATTATCATTTATCAAATAACTCATTGTTTCACCTTAAAATAACCATATAAAAATTGAAATACACAGGGTTGATTTTATTATATAGTAGTGTTATAATAAAGTCAAGAAAATTAAAGTTAAATGGAGGTAAAAATGTTATACAAGAAAAACGGAACAAAAGATCTTGACAAAAAGTTGTTCCAAAATCCCACTTGTGAGTATCGTGGTACACCCTTTTGGGCGTGGAATACAAAACTCGAAAAAAAAGAACTTTTGTGGCAAATAGACAGACTTAAAGAAATGGGTTTGGGCGGATACCATATGCATACTCGTTCGGGTATGAATACTGAATATCTTGGCACGGAGTTTATGGATTTAATTAAGGCTTGTAACGAACACGGTAAAGAAGTGGAGATGCTTAGTTGGCTTTATGACGAAGACCGTTGGCCTAGTGGCGCTGCAGGTGGTATCGTAACCAAAAATCCTAAATATCGTAGTAAGTTCATTTGTTTTACTACAAACAAAAATGATAACGTCGTTGACGCAAAGACGGGTTACGAAACGGGCAAACCCTATCTTCTCGGTTGCTATGATGTAACGCTTAACGACGACGGAACTATCGGTAATTATTCGGTTATTGATGAAAATGCCGACGCGGTAGGCAAGAAGTGGTACGCGTACGTTTGCACTCCTAATCCTACGGGATGGTATAACAATCAAACCTACGTTGACACTTTAGACAAAGAGGCGATGCAGGAATTTATCCGCGTTACCTATGAGGCGTACGATAAAGCGGTAGGGGAAGACTTCGGTGAATCTGTCCCCGCAATCTTTACCGACGAACCGCAGTTTGCTAGAAAATTGACTTTTGCGTTTGCAACTAGCGAAGAAGACGTAACTATTCCGTGGACGACTACGGCTGACGATAGTTTTAAGGCTCGTTACGGCT
>JAZOUI010000019.1:0-5431 GCA_045658145.1 Pumilibacteraceae bacterium | reverse complement strand
AACAAGGTTAAGACCAAACGCCGTTTTCTTTGTCAAAACGGAAGAAATAAGCCATAACCTTTCCGTTTCGTCTTGCAATTTTTGACCAACAATATCAAAACGACGGCATACGTTATCGCTCGTTTTGGTTGCAAGCACCTTTTCGTGTTGGAAATGGCAACGGTCGTAAAAAGCGTGACGATCTTGCATAGCGTCCACGATAAACATTGCTTTATCGTTAAGGTTTCCTAGTCTATTATACACAACGTCAAGCGCTGCCTTTTTCTGCGACACAACCAAAACTCGCTTGCCGTTAGCAATAGCATCGCTAATAATATTAACGATAGTTTGCGATTTTCCCGTTCCGGGTGGTCCGTAAATTACCATATTACCCGAATCGGACACCTTTTGAACCACGCTCTTTTGCGCAAAGTCAAGGTCGCTTACGATATAATTAACACTCTTTTTAGCGCGTTTTTTCTTCTCTTTTACTTTCGTCGGACTAAGAAGTGAAAGCGTAGCATCGTTAACGATATTTTTCCTTTCAAGTTCGTTATAATCGCTGTAAATCGCGTTCGCCTGAACGTAACGGGCAAGCACGCACGCGCGATGAATACGCGAAACGCTTTTACCATCGGGCTCAGGCACGGAAGAAAGGGGTACGATACGTTTAGTTTCGGTATTTGAGAAACGGTATCCAAACTTGTTAACGTAGTTCACTACGTCCCCTATCGTTTTAAGTCCTGCGCTAGTCAAACTTTCATATTCGGTTTCTAGTCCATCAACGTTAATCTTACGCGCCTGCGCATAGGCATACAAAAGCGCTTTGTTAAGCGTTATTAAATCTCCTTTTTTCTTGCGAAGGGTAACGAAAGATCCGTCGATTTCAAGTTCAACGGGGAAAAGAATAAGGGGCGCGCGGAAAACAAGGTCGCGTACGCTACCCGTCACAAACGGATATCCAACGTACAACTCGTATCTACCCGTTTCCCTTTCCATTTCTTCTGTCTCGCGTAAAAGCGTTGCAAAATCATTTACTTCATTTTCAAGCCACGCTGGGAAAGTACGCTTTTCTGTTCTAGCGCTACTGTCGCCCTGCGCCTTTGCTTTCATAATGGAGGAGTGCGCCTTTTTTGCAGTGTCGTTTTCAGAAGAAAGAAGTTCAAACGTAGCAGGCTTGCCCGTCCACAAAAAATTTATAAAGTCTTCTTCGCCAGTCGCATCCGCGCGAAAAAGCCTGCCTAAGTCGTATCCGGTTTTTTTAGAAAACGTCTTGGTATAAATACTACGGTTTCGTCCGCTTATTTCTACTAATCTGTCTTTGTAATGTGTATAAATACTCTTCATTTCTTCGTCCTTTCTTCTTTTGGCTTTGTGGCGTATAATATATGTATATTATAACACACCTTCAATTTTGCGCAAAACTTTTTGGCTTATGCTACAAAAGTTTAATGCGTTTTTAATTCTCGCTTGTTTCGTTTTGTATTCTCTCTAGCCTTTCGTACGCCGTTTTTATAAATTCCCAAGCCGTTTTTTGTTCATACTCGGGACGCGACGAATTGAAAACTTCTAGCATAAGCGAGCCCGTATAACCATATTCGTCTAATTTTTGCATCATTTTGTGGTAATCTAGATTGCCGTCATAGGGAAGAAGATGTAAATCCGTGTTTTCTTCTCGGTCAAACTTTTTGCCAAAATTATCGTGGATATGCGTTGCTACTAATCTATCTCGGAAAATATCCACCCATCTTACGTATTTAGTGTAGCAATGTTCGTGTCCACAATCGTAGCAAAAACGTACGCTGTCGTCAAAAATATACTTGTCTGCAAAATACGATACGTTGCCTACGACGCGCAAATTTTCAAACACGGTAACCACGTTTTTGCTTTTTGCATACTCGACTATTTGGTCAAAACGCTTTTGCCCTTCGTCCGTGATAAGTGGTGCATCCCAACCGCTAGATAGATGCAAAATAACTTTTCCTACTCCTGATTTTGATGCCACGTCAATGGTTTTTAACATTTCATCATAAATCTTCTTATACCCGTCTCCCTCTTTCCACATCTCGTTGATGCCCACAAAAGGAGCGTGCACAAATTCACATTCAAGTCCCAACTCGTTGCCCTTTTTGACAATGCCTTCCACCTTTTCGTAGTCAACAATGCCTATAAAATAGCAATCGAATCCTGCTTGTTTAATTAATTCAAGCGTCTCTACGGGATTTGCACCTAATATACAATCGCAATTTATGCCTTTTTTGTGGATCATAACTCTCTCCTTTCGTATGAGTATAATACATTATACTCATTTTTATGGAAATGTCAAATACCGATTTTGGCTATATTTATTGCTAAAAATACAAAAACGGCGCATAACGTAGTGCGCCGTTTTATGTTTTTGATTGTTTTTAAGCAAAATTAATTATTTACGTTTTTATATAAATGCTACGCAAAGTGGATTTTCTAAACCCAAAATAGTTTGCTTATATCTAAGCGTTCCGTCGTCATTTACGTCAAAAACGGTTACGTCGTTTGTGAACTGATTACAGCAAAACAATAGTTTACCGTCTGGCGAAAGGGCAAAGTCACGCGGAAAATTACCACGGCAATCCACTTTTTGCAAAAATTCCAACCCACTATCTTTCAAAGCAAAAACGTTAAGCGTGTTCTCACCACGATTTGCGATATATAATCTATCTTTGGTTACCCTAATTGCGCTTGCCGTATTTTCGCCCTCAAAATCAAGTGGGCAAACGGTTGTGTCAACGTAGCGCAAAACGTCGCCATCCACCTCGAAAATGCTAATAGATGAAACTAGTTCATTAACGCAATACATAATTTTTCCGTTCGTAGAAAAAGCCAAGTGGCGTGGCCCGTATCCTTGTGGCACGCTTATGCGACTTTTTTCATTTAAGTCTCTATCGTAAACGTAAATTTCGTCCGTGCCTAAATCGGTAACGTAAACGCGCGTTTTGTCAGGGGAAAGTAAACACATATGAGTATGCGCGCACTCTTGACGGCTAGGATTAACGCCTTTGCCGTTATGCGTAACTACTTTGTTTTCAAGTACTTTTACAACGTTACCCGAACCATAATTTACAACGTAAACGTCGCCGTCTATATCCAAATGACAGGGTTCGTACCCCTTCGTTTGATAAATTTGGCTTTCTCTTTGTAGCCCGTCTTTACCAAAAATATAACGCGCATAAGTACCCGTTTCGCCATTAAAAATTATATGTACGCCGTCCGAATTTACTTGCATATACATAGGAAACGCCATACGATTTACAAAAATAGGTCTAATTTTATCGTTTTCAACGTTATAGGTATAAACTCCGCCGTATTTTGCGCAAGAAGAAATTAAAACTTTATAATCCATATTCTTTCCTACCACGTCTTGCCTGCTTTTTTAGCCGTAGCAAGCCCGCTACGATAAAGCGCAAAGAATTTTGCCCACTTTTTCTTTTCATTTTCGTCAGCCATTACCGTTGTTTTTTGCATCTTCGCAAAGATTTTGTCAAGAAATTGAGCCAACGTACCCTCGCCTTTCAGCATATACAGGGTTAAACGCGCCATGCCCCACGCTCCACCTTCGCTCGCCGTTTGCATCACGGAAACGGGCGCATCAAGCACAGCCGACGTCGCATTTTGTCCGATAAAATTGGTCTTATAAAATCCACCGTGCGCCAAAACGTTGTCAATACGTACGTTTTCTTTTTTCAAAACTTCCATACCAAGCGCCATCGTCGCCACGGCAGAATAAATTTGCGACTGCATAAAATTGGCTAAATTCATCTCGCCTTCGGGCGCGCGCATAACAAAGGGCGTACCTTTATTTACCCCTGCAATAGGCTCGCTCGCTAAATAATTATACGAAACTATTTGCCCTACGTTTTCATCACTATTAAGCGAGTGCATAAAAAGTTTTTCAAAGATTTCGCCCTTGTTTACTTCCACGTCAAAGAGTTTTAACACTTCGCCAAAAGTGCTAACCCACTCGTTAATTTCGGTAGTGCAGTTGTTAGCGTGCACAACGATAGCCGTGTTGCCATCCGGCGTAGCCTGAACGTCTATTTCTTCGTAATAATCGTTCATAGGTTTTTCTAACACAACGGTAAGGTTTACGCTAGTTCCTGATGAAATATTAGCCGAATAAGGCGCACTACTTCCCGTCGCCACCATGACTGTACCCATATAGCCTTCAGGCGGACACAACAAAGCGCCCGGTAAAAGATTACCGCTTTCATCTAGCCATTTTGCACCTTCTTCGCTAAGCACTCCTGCCCTTTCGCCTGCAACTTTTACTTTGGGAAGTAAACTCTTAAAGTCCACGTCCAAGCCTTTGCTCTTTAATAAAGCGTTAAATTTTTGCAACATTTCATCATCATAGTCGTTGCCATAAACGGGGAATATGCCCGACGCGTCGTTGATGCCTAGCACTTTCTCGCCCGTCAAACGGTAGTGTACGTACCCCGCAAGTGTGTTAAGATGCGCGATTTTATTAACGTGCTCCATACCCTTTTGAACGGAATAATAATATTGCGAAACAGTCCAGCGCGTAGGAATATGAAAGGACAAAAGTTCGGTAAGTTCCTTTGCTTGTAATTCGGCGTTAGTGTTTCTCCACGTTCTAAAAGGCGCGAGCAAATTATCATTTTCGTCAAACGCCAAATACCCGTGCATCATTGCCGAAACACCTATGCCGTCAAGCGAAGTGATTTTTTGTCCGTAATTTTGAACAAGTCTAGAATAACTCGCCCTTATGCCCTTTTCCACTTCTTCTAGTGGATAAGACCACAGCCCGTCCACGAGGCTGTTTTCCCACTCGTACGCACCCTGCGCCAAAACCACAGCGTTTTCATCCACAAGTACGGACTTAATTCTAGTTGAACCGAATTCTATTGCCAAAACCTTAGTCATAATTAGCCCCTTTGTAACGTTTGAACCTTTTTTTATCATTATACTACATTTTTGCGAAAATAAAAAGCGTTTATAACAAAAAATCGACAAGTTATTACTTGCCGATTTTTTTTGGTCTGAGTGAGAAGATTTGAACTTCCGACCTCTTGAACCCCATTCAAGCGCGCTACCGAACTGCGCTACACCCAGTTATCAAAGCGATTTCTCACTTCGGAAGTTAATTATAGCACAACGGAAATTTAAATGCAAGGATTTTTAACCTTTTTCCGCAATTTTTTCTATTTTCTTTTGTTTTTGCCTTTTGTTAACGGCGGATTTTTAGTTGCTTGATAATTTTAACGTTATAACTATAACAATATTATCTATATAATTGACAAATGTAGCTATAAAGGAGTATAATTACAGTAAGGAGCAATTAGAAATGGACTTCAATCAAATGGATATTAACGTAAAATATATCTTGGGTGGGCTATTCGAAACGACAAGCACGTCTTGGCACGGATACAACGTTTGCATTCCCGAAAGCAAATTT
>JAZOUI010000018.1:0-2921 GCA_045658145.1 Pumilibacteraceae bacterium | reverse complement strand
GAGAGTGGTTCGGTGTTTATAGTCGATTCTTTAACAAAGGCTTTAGTAGAAAACCTTAATTCTCCCGTTGATTATTCAAGGGGGGAATTTTCCCGTTATACAACTGAAGAAATTGAAGAGGCAAAGTCTGAAATTGACGAGCTTATCAAAGAAGGCGTGCTTGATAGTGCTGAACCTGAACATAAAAAGGCTGAATATAACGGCGTAATCAAAGCGATGTGTCTTAATATCTCGCATATGTGCAATCTTCGTTGCGAATATTGTTTCGCTGACGGTGGTTCGTACAGTGGCAAGATGATGAATATGAGTTACGAAGTGGCAAAGAAAGCCATTGATTTTCTCATTGAAAAGAGTGGACATAGATGCAATCTTGAAGTTGACTTCTTCGGTGGCGAACCGTTGCTTAACCTTGACGTGGTAAAGCAGACGGTTGCTTACGCGCGTTCAATTGAAAAAGAAAAGAACAAGAACTTCCGTTTTACCATTACGACTAACGCTGTGCTTTTGGATGATGAAACGATTGATTTCTTCAACAAAGAAATGTATAACGTCGTTTTAAGTATAGACGGACGAAAGGAAGTTCATAATTGCGTAAGAAAGACGGCAACGGGCGAAGGTTCTTATGACCTTGCGATGCAAAACGCATTGAAGTTTAAGCAAAAGCGAGTAGGACAGTACTATATTCGCGGAACTTATACTGCGCTCAATAAAGACTTTTCAAAAGACGTTTTGTATCTTAACGATTGTGGCTTTGATCAAATCTCTATCGAACCCGTTGTTCTTCCTGATACGCATCGTCTTGCGCTTAAAAAAGAAGATATTCCTGCTCTTATCGAAGAATACGACACCTTGGTGAAAGAGTATTTCGAGAGAAGAAAGACGGATGATAAGTGGTTCAATTTCTTCCACTTTATGATCGACGTATATCACGGACCTTGTGAAACGAAGAGATTAGTGGGCTGTGGTGCTGGTAACGAGTACGTTGCCATTGCGCCTAACGGAGACATTTTCCCCTGTCATCAGTTCGACGGAGATTTTAAGTATAAACTTGGTAACGTTTTGGAAGGCACTTTTGATACGACTCTTCCCGAGCATTTTGCGAAAAACAATTTGCTTTGTAAGGAAGATTGTAGAAAATGCTGGGCAAAATATTATTGTAGCGGTGGTTGTGCTGCAAACGCCATACATTACTGTGGCGACATAAATAAACCATATAAAATGACATGCGAGCTTATGCGCAAAAGAATAGAATGTGCAATAGCCGTAAATTCGCTTGAAAATTTAAAATAAATTTAAGCGAATAACAAAAAGCGTCGTTTTTTGTTTGACTAAAAGGGCGCAAATATTATATAATTATGCTATTGCAAGTTGGAGGCAAAAATGAAGAAAAAATCGTCAATAGTCAAACTTACATTGATTGGCGTTGCGTTAGTTATCGGAATTATCTTGTCGGTATGTTCCTTCGCGATTCCCGGTACTTTCCACAACTACAAATCGTTTGCAAGTTCGATTAAACTCGGTTTGGACCTTAAGGGCGGTATTTATGCCGTTTACGAGGCTGATAGCGTTGGCGTAAGCGATTTCGAAACGAAACTCGCAGCAACGCAAGGTCGTCTTACTGATCTTCTCGTAGACAAAGGTTACACCGAAGCAGTAATTACAACTGAAAATGGAAACAGACTTCGTGTAGAAGTTCCCGACGTGGACAACCCGTCCGCTATATTCGAGCTTATTGGTAAGCCTGCGGATCTTGCTTTCGTTTTAGACGAGAGTGGGGAAACCGTTATGACCGGCGAACATATTACTAATGCCGTTGGTTATTACGATACCCAGCAAGCTGCTCCCGTAGTTTCGCTTGAATTTGACAGCGTTGGTGCAGAACAGTTCGGACAAATCACGTCTAACAACGTAAATAAGGCTATGTCTATTTACATTGTTACTGATGGCGTTCGTGCAGATACCCCCATTTCTACCGCTACGATTAACGAAGCGATTATGGGTGGTAGAGCGCAAATCACTATGAGTGGACAAGAAACTCAGGCTGCGCTTGACCTTGCGTCTCAGATTATGAGTGGTACGTTTGCTTTGAAACTTTCGCTTAAAGAAAGTTCTACCGTATCTCCCACGCTTGGTGAACAAGCTCTTACCTATGGTATTATCGCAGGTCTTGTGGCACTTCTTCTCGTAATCGCGTTCCTTATTTGGAGATATAGACTTTACGGAGTAGTTGCTTCAATCGCGCTCGCTATTTATACCGTGCTTATGCTTTTCTTCCTTGCGGTTTTCCCCTGGGTACAACTTACCCTTCCTGGTATCGCAGGTATTATTCTCAGCTTGGGTATGGCAGTTGACGGTAACGTCGTTATTTACGAACGTATTCGTGACGAGTATGCAAACGGTAAGTCTGTTCTTGCTGCAAACCATGCAGGCTTTAAGAAAGCGTTCTGGGCAATTTTGGACAGTAACGTTACGACCGTTATTGCTGCAGTAGTGCTTATTTTCTTTGGTACTGGTTCGATTAAGGGCTTTGGTATTACGCTTTTGATTGGTATCGTGCTTTCGTTCATTACGTCTGTATTCGTTACCCGTGGACTTTGCAGATACTTTACTGCAATCACCAACACCAACCCCAAACTTTACAACCTCAAGCGTGGCAAAAACTACGTTGAGCCCGTTGTGGATGAAGACGGTGATGACAATACTGATGCTCCCGCAAATAATAACGAGGGGGTACTTGCATAATGAAATTTAATCAACTTTTCCAACATGATTTTCAAATTGTAGAAAATAAGAAAAAGGTATTCATTGTTCCCGCAATCATTTTGGTTGTAGCTCTTATTTTCGGTATTGTTTATCATTTTGTATTTGGTAGTGCGTTTAACCTTGGTATGGACTATACCGGTGGTTACAAAATTCAAATT
>JAZOUI010000017.1:0-8006 GCA_045658145.1 Pumilibacteraceae bacterium | reverse complement strand
TAGCGACCAAGGGAAACGGAGTTTCCTGCCATTTTAGTTGACTTTCAAGATGTGTTTAGATATAATTTAATTATTAAGAAAATATTGGTTATTAAATTTATAGGGAGGGTGATATGGTTAAGAGGCTTGTTTTGTGTTTTTTAGTTGTGATGTGTTTAGTTGTGACTGGTTGTAAAAGTGAATGTAATCATAAATGGGATAAGGGAGTGGAAATTGCAGGTGGGATTGGTGCTTATGAGATGGAATACACTTGTCAATTGTGTGGAGAAAAGTATAGAACGATAATAACAATTATTCCACCGGAATGTTAGTTTTTTATAATTTTTTGTGCATATTCAACAAATGAGAGTCATAAAAAAGACAGGCAAATGCCTGTCTTATTATTTTGTATTTAGTTGTATTTGTGATATAATAATTAAGGCTCTATCACAATATTCAACTGATTTTTGACGGATAACTACTACGAAATACTTCGCGTTTTGCTTGGTTACGTACGCTCCGTGTACGCGCCCTCACAAGAACGCTGGTCTTTCTTGTATTTATCTCGTCAAATCGCAATAAATTGCTAATCAGTCGTCTATCGTGACATCGCCATAAAAAGCACCCAAAGGGGAAAATTATGGAAATTATTGATGCAATTAAACAACGTCACAGCGTTCGTCAATACGAGGACAGGGCGATAGAAGAGGATATTTTGGCGCAATTGAAGACAGAAATTGACGCTTGCAATGACGAAAGCGGATTACATATTCAGCTCGTTACCAACGAGCCAAAAGCGTTCAGCGGATTTATGGCGCACTACGGCAAATTCAGCGGAGTTACGAATTATATAGCGCTCGTGGGCAAAAAGAGCAAAAATCTGGATGAGCTTTGCGGATATTACGGCGAGCGCATAGTCCTTAAAGCGCAACGACTGGGATTAAACACCTGCTGGGTGGCGCTTACCTATAAAAAAGTGCCCAGCGCGTTCACGGTTGATAAGGGCGAGAAGCTTGCCGTAGTTATTTCGCTAGGTTACGGAAAAAATCAAGGTTTTCCACGCAAGTCGAAGACGATTCAGGACGTTAGTAACGTCAGTGAAAACACGCCTGAATGGTTTAAAAACGGCGTAGAAATGGCGCTTTTAGCCCCCCACGGCAGTTAATCAGCAAAAGTTTAAGCTTATTTACGCGGACGGCAAAGTAACCGCAAAAGCAGGCTTGGGCTTTTACGCGAAAATGGATTTAGGTATAGTAAAATATCACTTCGAAATAGGCTCGGGCAAAAAATTGCTAAACGATTGATTTTATGCTATTGACGGGCAGAGCATTATGTGATACAATATAGAAAAGCAAGTAAAGGAGCGAGAAAATGAGAACTTTTTCTGATAATGTTAGATGGATAGGATTTGGCGAAGGGGGAACTAAAGTGGAGCAAACAAGCCCGGCAATTCAACTTCGTAAGCAATTTAACTATAATAAAAAAGGCAAAGCCGAGTGTCTTATTTGTGGACTTGGGGTTTACGTTTTGTATATTAACGGGAAAAGAGTGGGTGACGATGTTTTGTCGCCAGCGTTCACGGCATACGATTTGCGTGCGCTTTACGTTCGCTATGACGTTAGCGAATATCTTAGCGACGGTGAAAATATCATTGCGGTAAAACTTGGCAATGGTTTTTATAATCAGACGGTACAAGACATTTGGAATTTTTACACCGTGCCGTGGAGAAATTCGCCTAGATTGTTTTTGGAAATTTTTGATGAGCAAGGAAGTGTGGTTTACTCCGATACGACGTGGAAAGTGACGAATAATGGTGCGTGCGAGCATAACTGCATACGCGAAGGAGAACGCTTTGATGCGCGTAAGGATGACGGCTGGCAAAACCTTGGTTATGACGATAGCGCTTGGCAAAACGCGAGTTTAGTGCGCGGTCCTGGTGGCGAACTTGTCGAGCAGGTTATGCCCTCGATTCGCGAGTGCGAGACCTTTTCTCCCGTGGATATTTGGGAGAGTAAAAACGGCTATATTTTGGACTTTGGGCAAAATATCGCGGGGTACGTGGGCTTTCGTTTGAGCGAAAAAGCAGGAGTGAGCATTGCTTTGCGCTACTCGGAAAAGATAAAAGACGGAGAACTTGATCGCAAAAGCAACAGTATGTACGTCAATGAAGAAACGTACCAAATCGACCGCTACACGTTTAGTGGAAAGGGCGTTGAAGAGTGGAAACCGCAATTTGTTTATCACGGATTTAGGTACGTGGAAGTTTGTGGCGTGACTAAAAAACCACAAGTGGAAGATTTTACGGCGTATTTTGTGCATACCGACTTAAATAAAAAAGGCGATTTTACCTGTTCTAATGACCTTTTGTCTTGGATATACAAGGCAGGTATTTACGCGTTTTTGAGTAATTACACGGGATTTCCGACCGACTGTCCGCATCGTGAGAAGAACGGATGGACGGGTGATGCCGTAATTTCTTGCCATTACGCCACGCTGTTTTTTGAAATGAAAGAGGCGTATAAAAAATGGCTTGCTGGTGTAATTGGTACGCAAAGAAAAAACGGTCAGATTTGCTCCATTGCGCCTACTTCGGGTGCAGAGTATAACTGGGGTACAGGGCCGGCGTGGGACTGTGTGTTGTTCACTATCCCCTATGCCGTGTACGTTGAGACGGGCGATAACGAGTGTATTTCCCTAGTTTACGACGCGTGCAAAAAATACCTTAATTTTGCGAAAAATTTCGAAACGGACGGTACCGTATGCTACGGTTTGAGCGACTGGTGTCCTCCTAACGAGTACCGTAGCGAGATTATGAGCAATCGTTTTTCGGATACTTGCTACTATTATGGAATGCTTAACACGATGTCTAAAATGTCGGATATTTTAGGACGAAAGCAAGACAGCGAGTGTTATAGTAAAAAAGCGGAAGAGATTAGACAAGCAATTCTTCGCAACTTTATTGACGGCGATAACGTGGACAATAACAGTCAAGGCGCGCTCGCGACGGCGCTTTACTTCCATATCGTTAGTGGCGATCAGGCGACTGCGATTGCCCAAAAACTAGCAAAGAAAGTGCAAGAAGACGAGTACAAGATAAAAGTGGGCATTTTGGGAGCAAAATCTTTGTTTAACGCTTTGAGTGAATATGGCTATACGCACTTGGCGTACAAGATGGTCAATCGTTATGATTATCCGTCTTATGGATACTGGAAGAATTTAGGTATGACGACTTTGGGCGAGCGCTGGGACGGAAGTTACTCCAATAATCACCATATGTTTGGCGACGTGCTTAACTGGATGGCGAGAAATATTGCAGGACTTCAAAACGCATCAGTCGGATATAAAGATTGCGTGTTAAAGCCTTATTTGTTTGATGAAAATTGCTCGTCGTCTTGTTGTACGAATACTCCTTACGGCAAAATTTCTTTTTCGTGGGAGAAGATAAAAGACGAGTTTGTTGCGCGCATTTTTGTTCCTGATGGCGTAAATGCAACTCTTGTTTTGGCGGATAAACGATACGAAGTAAAAGTAGGCGCAAACGAAATTAAAGTTAAATTATAGGAATATAAAGACAATGAGAAAAAGGATTTTAAGTTTATTGTTGGTGGTGTATATGCTATTGCCGTGTTTATTTTTGGGCGCATGTACTCAGCCTACGGAAAGCAATCCGCCCGTTACGGAATGGTATACCACGTCAAAATATAATCCTAATGATTACGCATTCTCATTTATGGTAGTAGGCGATACGCAAGTTGTATCTCGGCGTAGCATTCAGGCGTTAGCGGATGGCACGGTAACTAATGGAAATACCTATATGGATATGATTTACGACTATATAGTGGATAACGTTCAAAAAAAGAAAGTAAAGCACGTCATTGGCTTGGGCGATATTACGGATTATAACTCTAAAAGCGAGTGGTTGGAGGCACAACGCGTTATCAGTAAGATGAATGGAATTGTTCCGTATTCTCTTACTCCTGGTAACCACGACGGCTCGACTAAATGGTTTGCTTATTCCGTGCTAAAAAATATTCCCGGAGAAAAAACGTTATTTTTATACGATCTTCTTGACGGGACGGAAGGCACGGTAGACTCTGACGAGGGCGTTGATTTATATAAAGCGGATAAATATTTTGAAACCTTTTTCAGCGTAGATGGACCATATGCAAATCAGTTTGCTTATTGTTATGATAATAAGCCAAATAACACGATACATTTATTTTCGGGTGGGGATAATCTTAAATATATGGTCGTAGCGCTTGACTACGGAGCAACGGACGCGGCTCTTGCTTGGGCAAGTGATATAATCAAACAATATCCTAAGCGCAACGTAATAGTTACAACACACGGGTATATGTGGGCGGATGGACGGTATATCACTAGTGCTGATGGTGGAATGGCTCAAACTTCGGGTATGAACGGTTCTCGCGCAAACAATGGTGACAAACTTTGGGAAAAATTCGTCAGTCAGCATAAAAACATTACGATGCTTATATGCGGACACGTTGACCACGACGTAATAGTTTATCGCCAGGATAAGGGCGTTAACGGCAATATGGTTACGCAAATGCTTTGCGATCCGCAGGGAATTGATATTAAGAACGTAGGGCAACCGCTTATTCAAAAGTATGGCGATAGCATTTATAATAGACTTGTTGGTATGGTCGCGACCTATTACGTTTCGGCAGATGGAAAAACGATAGACGTAGAGTGGTATTCGCCTATTCAAAAAGCGTATTATACCGAGCGTGGACAATTTACTTTTACCACGGACGTCGTAGCGAACTGAGTTTACTTTTAGGTAAATTTTATTATACGCTTGACATAGGTATGCACAAGTGATAAAATGGAAAGTAGTAAAAACTGCTTTTCCGCAAAAAGAAAAGGCTTATGCGGAAGTGTAAGTCTTTTTTTGTGGTTAAAAGCATAGTATAACTATCGGGAGTAGAAATGGGAATATTAGAAATTTTGCTAACGGCTGTGGGGCTTAGTATGGACGCGTCCGCCGTAGGTATGACAAACGGAATGAACGAGCCTAGAATGCCGCTTAGAAAAATATTTTTGGTAGCGCTTTTTTACGGATTGTTCCAAGGGCTTATGCCACTTGTTGGTTATCTTTGTGCATCACTTTTTGCTGAAGTGGTTGCATCCATTGCGCCTTACGTTGCACTTGTTTTGTTAGGGTTTATAGGTGGAAAAATGATTTACGAGGCGTGTAAGAAGGAAGATGCTTGTTCGACAAAGCCACTTTCGCTTGGGACGCTTACAATGCAGGCAATAGCGACTAGTATCGACGCTTTGGCGGTGGGAATAACTTTGCTCGCTTACGATACGATAGGAACGCTTGCTCTTAACGTTTTTGTTGTGTGTGGGATATTCTGTTTAGTTACTTTCGCTCTTACGGTTTGTGCTATTTTTATCGGTAAAAAAGTAGGGTGTATGCTTTCGGATAAGGCAGAACTTGTGGGTGGAATAATACTCGTTTGTATAGGATTAAAAATATTTATTGAAGGGGTAATCGTTCCCTTGTTTTAATGAAAATGTATAAAACGGCGCATAACGTTATGCGCCGTTTTTATATTATATATCTATTTTTGCTATCCAAACGTCATTACCACCGAACGAGTGAGCGCTGTCGGTATTAGACGGGGGAGACGTTGCAATGCAGTAATAGTAATTGCCCGATTTAACTAAACGTGGGGCTGAGCAATCTTTGCCAAGCGTTAGTGAAAATTTGTTTTCATTGCTTGTGACGTGCAGATAATCGCCTTTTGTCAAAAATAAGCAACAGTTGTTTGTGCTGATTGTATTAGAAATGCTGGTTGAAGTGTTAAAATAGTTTAGCGTTTTGGCGTTAGCGAGCGCATTATCGTAAACCGTTACGTTAGCGGTGGGCGCAAATGCGAAGAAGTAATATAAATTGGCCGAATATACGAGTGAAAGGTTGTTAGCGTTTGTAACACGTTCGTTAATTAGTGCTGTTTTAACGAATTCTTGTGTGATTGTCATTAGTCCACTTCGCCCGTCTGGGTATAAAACTGGGGCTACGTACCCGTGAATATATGGCAAAACGGTAAATGAACGGTAATCTTCGTGCTTTTCTACGTGGTAAAACGTGGGCGAAAAATCGGACGAGCAAATTACGGCGCAAAGGTGTGAGCCTAGGTCGGACGACGCGTTGGCAAACACCAAAAAATTGTCTGCGACTTGATAACAGTTGAGATAAGAGAGCGAGTAGGGTGAAGAAATGTACCGTTCATACGTCAGCGTTAAAGAAAAAGAAAAGTGACGAATATTGATTTTTGTACGCTCTAATGCGCTGGTGGATTGCTCGATAAGAAGATATCCGTTTGAGCAAAGAATAATATCGCAAAAAACTAAATTATCTTGTAGCCCTAGATTGTTCGACGTTAAACACTCCCCGTCGAAACTGTAAAGACGGAGTACAAGTTCACTATTGCGCGACAAAACGCATAAAAAACCACCTTCGCCCAAGATTACTTTTTGCAGTTTTTCATCCTGTTCGAGATAGTGAATTTTATGTATGGTTAATGAACTGTCAAATACAAATAGCGCACCACGTCCCTGCTCATTTTCAAAATCATAATCGTTAGAAGTGGAGTTTATAAAAGCATAAACGTATCCGTTAACGCCAAAAGCGTCCACAAGATAATCTTCGCTAGAGCCACCAACGTTCGTTTCGCAAATTAGTCCGCTATTTAGTGATGGCCGTGCGCTACGGTAACGCTCGTAAACGTATTCTTGCGGAGCGCTCGTTGGGGTAACGGCTATCACGGGCGGAAGAGAGAAAAGGGTTGTTTGGTTAACGATAACGCCTGCCGATAGAGCAATTAGAACTACCGACAACGCGGCTACGATATAAAGTTGAAATTTGTACTGTTTCATACTACACCTCGATGCCATTATAGCACGATTAGTGATGGAAAAATATCCTATCGCAAAAACAGACAAAATTACTTTTTAGTGGGCGTATTTCGACAAAATCTCAATAATTTTCTCACGTCCGTCAACGTTTTTCTGTGCGCTCATATTTTGCACGAGCGAGTTTTTGTCACGTTTTAGTTCGTTTAAACTTTGCAAAAGTGTAGTGGGCGTTAAGGTTTCTTGATAAAGCACCTTTATACAACCTTTGTTTTGAAAATAATGTGCGTTGTCAATTTGATCGCCACGCGAAGTTCCTTTGGGAAGTGGTATTACGACGGTTGGCTTTTTCAAGGCAATAAGTTCAAAAAGCGTGTTTGCGCCACCACGACTTACGACGTAATCGCAAAGCGCCATATAATCGGCAATGTTGTCAACGTAAGGCGTGCGAAAGTATCTATGCTCGCACACTTGCTCACCTGAGCCCGAAAGATGTATAACGTTGTATTTTTTAGTGAGTTCGGCTTTGCTTTTGTGGATTACTTCGTTGATTGCCTTTGCGCCAAGCGAACCACCTGTTATAAGCAAATAGGGTAAATTATCCGTTAGTCCACTTTGCCTAAGCGCGCGATCTTTGTTTGCGAAATATAACTCTTTGCGTAGTGGCGATCCAACGTGCATAAAATCGTTAGAAATAGGAAACGAGCATAGACGTACATCACAGTTTTTCATACATATCTTATTTGCTAAACCTACCGTTCTGTCGCTTTCGTGTAAAACGACGGGCGTTTTTCCTGCCCCTAAACATACGGGTAGACCGACAAAACCACCCTTTGAAAAAATACCGGACGGTTGAATTTGTTTGATTAATTTTTTGCACTCGTTGATACCTTTTATGAGTTTATATGGAATTGTAAAATTTTTAAGTGAAAATGAACGGATAAGTTTTACCGTTGTGACGGGGTGGTAAACGATGCCACCGTGCTTTAAAACTAACTCCCTTTCAATGCCGTTATGCGAGCCGATATAGTGCACTTCGTCAAAGTGTTTTTTTAGTCCGTCTACAAGCGCCAAATTGGGCGTTACGTGCCCTGCCGTGCCACCACCTGTTAAGATTATTTTGCTCATAATATCTCCTTGTGTCT
>JAZOUI010000016.1:0-6994 GCA_045658145.1 Pumilibacteraceae bacterium | reverse complement strand
ATTTTCGTGGTTTGTTTTTCGCTGTACTCGGATTGCATTTTCTTTACAAAGTTCTTGTCATAGTTTGTCATAATTTGTATCTCCTTTTGATTTATTACACCGTTATTATACAAGAGGGATATTTAAATTTTGTTGCTTGTCTTTTAATTAAAAGTAAATGGTTTGTTAAATAAATGTAAAACCCCTTGCTTTAGACAAGGGGCTTGTGGTTAATCGTTGTTTTTGAGTATTGATTCGGAAAGTTCAAGTATTTGTTTTCCGTACTTTTTCTTCATCTTTTTTAATGAAGTTTTATATACTGGGTATGCGAGAGCCGTGGGGATAAGTCCTGTTGCTGAAACTAAAATGCCGTATAACGTTATGCTCCATTCTAGCACCATTGCCATTCCTAGTCCGAAAATTAGCGTTCCGATTGTGCCGAACGTTATTGCCATTGCAATAGGAACGGAGTGCACGCGTTTGTTTAACGCGCGTAACGTTTCTATGCTTTTACTTGCGTCGGAAGTAGGAGCATATTTGTTGCGGATAGCATTTATTTCCTTTCGCTCTTTGTCGGTTAGAGCAGAATAGGAAAAGGAAAAGTTTTCTTTATTGTCGTTCATCGTGGATTTTATTCTCCTGTGTTGATTTTAAGGCGCGATTAGCATCTATTATGCTCCAAACGCCTATGCCAGCGATAACGAGGCATACGCCTGCGCCTGTTAGCGCGTTGTATAGTCCTGCATTTATTCCCTCTCCAAACGTTGCGAGAAGGGATGTTTGCAATGAAAGTAGTGCTACAAGTGAATCGGCAAAACCTACGTGTCGAAGTGCTTTGATTGTAGCATCGTCGTGGCGTTTCGCTTTAATAATGTTTATTATAGACGTGGTGATGCGAAAGAAAGTATATGCAGCCACGGCGTAAATCGTAAGCCCGGGATGCGAAAAACCTTTGCCGTCACGCACCATCATCAAGATTGCGCCCGATAGCGCAAAGATAAGACAAATCATAGCATATCCACATCCACGATATATTTTGTTTGTCAAAATTTTGTGCTGGGTTTCATCTAAATTTTTCTTTTTTCTACGGAATAGTATTATTGCGCGAAGTAGAACTAAGGCTAGGTAGTAAACAAACAATGCTCCGTTCCAAAAGGATACTAGCCATATTGCTAAAACTTCGTGATAGATTGAGTAAAGTAAGGTTACGAACAGAGAAACGGATGCAAAAATTACAGTCTTAAAGCCGTAGTTTTGCATTAGTTTGCGCGTAAAATAAAAGGAATTAAGAATGCCCTTTATGTTCTTTTTTAATTTGGGCGCAAACAAAACGAAACGGTAAACGGTATATGATAAACTGAGCGCAGCGACAGCGTATAAAAAGTAAGAGAGTATATGGTGGATAACGCCTGGGAATATTGCCGACAGTATCGCGAGCGTTGCCGAAACGATGGTAAGAAGAGCGTTAAAAGCAACGGCGTAAGTTTTTGGATAGCGCAGTTTATTAAGTAAGTTTTTCCAAAACGTCATACCACGTCCCCTATCATTATACCAAATTCCGTACCTTTGCCTAGTGTACTGGTAACCGTAATTTTACCACCAAGAACGTCAATAACTTTCTTTACGAGTGCAAGACCTAGACCGTTGCCTTCGCCCGAGTGCGAAGTGTCTGCTTGATAAAACTTCTCAAAAATTCTTTCGCCGTCCTTTTGCGAAATACCTTCGCCCGTGTCACGAAGTTTAACTACAGCAAGGTTATTTTCACGTTTTATCGTTAGCGTAATTTTGCCACCACAAGGCGTAAACTTTACAGCGTTAGAAATAAGATTACTCCAAACGATATCAAGATAATCCGCAGACGAGTGCAAAGTTATTTCGTCCATATCGCACCAAAGTTCAATATTTTTATTGTCGATTTGTTCTTCGTAACGAAGTAAAACGTTTGCAATAGCCTCGTCTAATCTGAAATCCGTTTTTACGGGCGAAAAGGAGTTGTTTTCTAGTTTGTTTAACTGTAGCACGTTGGTAATGAGTGTGCTGAGTTTAGAAGATGCCGTACATAGCGTCGTCAAATATTTTTGGCGCGTTTGCTCGTCAAGTGTAGAAGATAAATGCGCCTCGGAATAATTTTTGATTATAGAAAGGGGAGTTTTAAGTTCGTGGCTGACGTTGGATACAAAATCTTTTGACAAGGTTTCGTTCTTTTCAAGCGTTGCCACCATCGAATTAAGGTTTTCAATAATAAGATCAAATTCGTCGTAATGGTCGTAGTCGTGCAGGGGAGTAAGACGCAGTGAAAAGTCGCCCTTAGTTATCTGTTCAGTTGCGGAAAGTATTTCGTTAACGGGGCGTTCGATCATAATTTTACGCCTAAACATATCCACGATTGAGCAAGTAAGCGACAGGAAAACGATTACTAAAAACATAACGATTATTGTCGAGACTTGACCTAGGTTAGCATCTTTTGTCACGTCATAGATAAGTACTGCGACCGTTATTACGGCTGAAATCGTCACGAAGAAGATTAAAAAGCCGATAAACGTCATTAGCGTTGAGTGTCTTCGTTTCACTTTAACACCGCCTTGTAGCCAAGTCCGTGAACGGTAATAATTTCAAAGCCGTTGCACTTTGTAGTTTTTTCACGAAGTTTCGCCATATATACGTCTACGGTGCGCGAAGTTGCTGACGAGTCATAGTCCCAAAATTCATCCATAAGTGCTGAGCGAGTAAAGGTGCGCTTTGGATAAGAGAGAAATTTAAACAGAAGGTCAAATTCGCGTACGGTTAAGGGTAATTCTTCATTATCGACGTATGCGTTATGTTCCGTTTTGTCCATTTTAAGATTTCCGACAACCAAAAGATTGCTGTTTTCAATGCTAGTGCGTCGCAAAATCGCGCTTACACGCAAGGCGAAAATATCTAGGTCAAACGGTTTAACGATATAGTCGTCAATGCCGAGTGCAAACCCAAGTTGTTGAGAGGGCTTGTCGTCTTTTGCCGTCATAAAAAGAATAGGCAGAGTTTTGCTTTGTTCACGAATACGCTTAGCGAGAGCAAACCCGTCCATTACAGGCATCATAATATCGGTAATGACCATCGAATAATTATTTTTGTCTAATGCGGTTAGAGCATCTAGTCCGTTTTTGCAAAGCGTTACTTCGTAGCCGTTAGCATCCAGATATGCTTTTACCAAAGTACCTAACGCGTCGTCGTCTTCTGCAAGTAAAATTTTAATCACAGTCGCTATCCTCCATTATATATATCTAGATTATACACTCAAAGTGTTTGTGTATAGCCAAAAAAATGTTAATAAATTGTTAAAACGCCAGTTAATTTTGTTGAAATGGTGTTATCTACGTTACTATTTTAGCATAAAGCAAATTAAAAGGCAAAAATATTTGATTATTTTGTTTGTTTATTGTATAATAAACAAGTATGAAAGTTTGTGTACTTGGGAGCGGAAGTTCCGGAAATTGCATATTTATTAGTGGACGAAAGACAAAGATTTTGGTTGACCTTGGACTTTCACCCCTTCGCGTTGAAAAAAGTTTGCGCGCGCTAGGTGAAACGACGGAAGGAATTTCGGTAATAGTAACTCACGCGCATAGTGATCACGTGAGCGGTATTGAGAAGTTCTGTCAAAAACACGCGGACGTAAAAGTTTATTGCCACGCCGACTGCTATGAAGGTGTTTCGTGCAAAATCGGTAGTGCAAAGGATAAACTTTGCGCCGTATCGGGTGATTTTTTTGTGGAAGAAGTGACCGTAACTCCTATTCGTGTTAGCCACGACGTGCCGTGTGTAGGATATTCTTTCCTTTGCGAAGGCAAGAAAATAACCGTTGCTACCGATATAGGCAAAATGTCAAGCGAAATGTTTGAGAGTATGTCGGATAGTGACCTTGTGGTTATTGAGAGCAATCACGACGAAACGTTACTTCTTAACAACGACGCTTATTCGTATCCGCTTAAACGCAGAATTTTATCGGACAAGGGGCATTTGAGTAATGCGTCTTGCGCCGAGTGTGTAGCGAAACTTGCGCGCCTTGGCGTAAAGCAATTCGTCTTGGCGCATTTAAGCCGTGAGAACAATTATCCCGAACTTGCTTTTGAGACCACTAAGGAAAAATTACTGTGCTGTGGATTATGCGAAGGCGAACATTTTACGCTAGAAATTGCCGAGCAAGACAGGATGAGTTCGCTTTTTGAAATTTTGTAGGTGAGTGTATGAGAAAAAATGTATCGGCACTTAACGCGGGCGGAGTTTTCCTTGCCGTTGTTTTAGTGAACGTGGCGATTCAGTTTTTAGCGTCCATTATTCTCATTTTTTCGGGAATAGAAAATGGCTCGCAGGAACTGAGTACGTTTAATTTTATATTTATGGCAATACTTCAACTAGGCAACGTGGGTATTTTGCTGTATTTTTACAAAAAAGGCTTTTGTGTTTTGGGCGCAGTAAAGCGCGTAAAGTGGTGGGCGTACCTATTAAGCGTTGCAATAGCAGGGCTGTGTGTGTATTTCTTTGTTTGGCCTGCGAATTTATTTGCGCTTTTGCTTGAAAATATCGGCTACAATTTTTCGGACGTGCTTACCTTTGATAACCCGTTCGCTATAATTTTTGGTGGAATTATGGTTTGCGTAGTTGCGCCTGTTGTGGAAGAACTTGTGTTTAGAGGATTGATGCTACCTGCGCTCGCAAAAAAGTTTAGCCCTTTTGTTAGCGTGCTGTTGTGTGGACTTGCATTTTCGCTTATGCATATGAATCCCGAACAAACGGTGTATCAGTTTTTCATAGGTGTCGTTTGCTCTTTTGTGGCGCTATGCACCCGTTCGGTTTTACCTGCAATCACGGTGCACGGCTCGAGCAATATTATCGCTTTCGTGCTTGCCTTTTTGCCGTCTAGCGAAGTGAGTGGCGACGTTACGACCATAATACTTTTGTCGGTGTTATTTACCGTGGTGGGAGTAGTTGCGGTTTACTTTTTAGGTAAACTAATGAGCAAGGCGCAAGTGGAAAACGGTAAAGAAAACTGCGCTGACGAAGTTGATGAAAATGGAATTGTTACTAGAAAAAATACGCTTATATTTTTAGGACTAGCAATGCTAGTGTGCTTGTTTATGTGGGTGAGCGTATTTATGTCGGCAATGGTTGTGGTTTGAATTTGAGCATAACGTATGCGCGTTTTTATGACAAAAAGGCGTTAAACTAGTTAATATAACGGAGAAAATCTTATGGATAATCTTTTACGACAAAGACAAAAACAGTTTAGAGCAACGGGACTAGTGCTGTTCGAGGCGGCAATGGGCTTGTTAGTTGCTCGCATTATTGCAAACGTGATTTCGCCCTTTATGGACGATAGGACGTTAGATTTGGTGTTCACAATCTTGATGCAAGTGGTTTTCCTTTTGGTAGTGCCCTTTTTTACGTACAAACTTATTTTGAAAAAGAGCGTAAAGGAAACGTTTACCTTTTCCAACGTGCGCAAACCCAACTGGAAAATTATGTTGCTTTGCATACCGCTTGGTATGTGTGCGATTTTGACTACCGTGGGTGTGTCGCTTATATGGCAAAGTTTGCTGATACTGTTTGGCTACAATCACTCGTCGTCTGCTACGGTGTTTCCCGAAAATTTTATGATAGGGATGCTACTTATGGACCTTTTCCTTACGGGAGTTCTTCCCGGACTTTGCGAAGAGTTTACTAATCGTGGTGGTTTCCTTACTACGATGCGCGGTTCGTTTTCACAAACTCAAACGATTATTTTGTGTGGACTTGCATTTGGACTTTTCCATCAAAACGTTACCCAAGTGTTCTACACCAGCCTTTTTGGTATGCTTATGGCTACGCTTACGATTAAAACAAAGTCCATTTGGCCGGCTGCGCTCGTGCATTTTATGAACAACGGACTATCGGTATATAGCGACTATGCAATGCATTACAATTTGCCTTTTGGTGATATTATGAACTGGGCAGACAAATTGGTCATTGATCATTTTGCGCTTGCATCCGCAATTTATATGGTGGGCGTGGCGTGTGGAGTATTTATCTTCTGGCTTATCCTCTCCATTGCAAAAAAAGACAACGACAAGCAAAGAGAATTGTTAAAGGCTAAAGATGGCGAAGACGCTGTATTGCCCCTTGAAGATAAGGTGCTTTACAAGCCCGTTGCATCCGACTGGGCGTTCTATATCGGCGCACTCGTAGTTACTTGCATAACGACGCTTTGCACGTTCTACTGGGGGATTTTATGAAAAAAGTCAACCTGTTATGCGTAGGTAAAATCAAAGAAAAATATTTGCGCGACGGCATTGACGAATATGCAAAACGCCTACAACGTTACTGCTCGTTTTGCATAACTGAACTGCCCGACGTTAGCGGAGCAGATGAAGTAAAAGTGGAAAGTGACGCCCTTTTGGCAAAGATGAAAGGGTACGTTATTTTGTGCGATATCGGTGGTAAACTTTTAACTAGTCCCGAGCTTAGCGAAACAATGGACAAGGCGTATTTGTCGCAACCTGAAATCACTTTTATAATAGGTGGTAGTGAAGGCGTGGACGAGCGAGTGAGAAGTAAAGCGGATTTAAGATTGTCTTTTGGTAGAGTGACTTTTCCGCATCAACTTATGCGCCTTATGCTAACCGAGCAAATTTATCGCGCGTTTAACATAACGGCAAACACTCCGTATCACAAATAGAAAAACTTCGTCATATATAAGGGTATGTTCTCTTATTTTGACTTAATGGAAAACGTTACTCGTTTTGCTAGTATGGGCGCGAAAGTAGGCGCTGTTGGATACTCTGAAAGTGGATTGCTTATCCCTTACGTCCAAGTGGGTAAGGGCGACAAAAAGATTATAGTGACGGGCGCGATTCACGCTAGGGAAAATTTAACGACAGCGCTAATCGTTAAGCAAATAGACTATGCTATGTCCACGATTTTTGACGGGCAAATATACTTTGTTCCTATGCTAAACCCTGATGGCGTTTTACTTATTGAAAAAGGCGCTGATTATTTC
>JAZOUI010000015.1:0-8801 GCA_045658145.1 Pumilibacteraceae bacterium | reverse complement strand
GCTACGATCCGACTTCACATGGCCTTGCACATGGTTTGCACCAAGATGCACAGGCGAAGGTCCGTTTAAAACAGCATACGATGTAATGAACAACTGGGGTGCAAATCACGGCGCAATTTCTTACGGCCATATCGGTGCTGACGTAATTACGCTTTGCTCGATGCTCCGTATTCCCGTATGTATGCATAACGTACCTGAAGAAGATATTTACCGTCCTGCATCGTGGAACGCGTTCGGTATGGATAAGGAAGGACAGGACTATCGCGCTTGTCAAACCTATGGACCTATGTATAAAAACATTAAGTAAAATACAGCGAAATTAAATAAACGTAAAATCTCTCTTTCTTGACGGGAAGGGAGATTTTTTTATGCTAATTTTTGCTATATATCGCCATAAAACCTAATAATTTTACACGTCCTATTATGGTAAAATCTTATTATGAGCGTTTACATAGAATTAGTAATATTAGACAATGCAACAATAACTATTATGCTAATTTTATTAACGAATAGGATTTTATCGCGTAAATCAAATAAGTTAAAAACCATTATTGCAACGCTTTTGTCAACGGGCGTGTCGCTATGTTACCCGTATGTTTACGACGCGTTTTTAAGCGTCACGATAAGATTAATTCTTTACGTTGTAATGTGCATAATTTTGTTTTGTGGACGTGAAAGGTTTATTCTTTCATCAATCATTTTTTTGCTTGTAACGTTTTTGTTTGGTGGAGCAATTTTTGCAGTTGGTTTTTTAGTGCAAGGGAGCGCGGATAAAGCGCTTACGGCTAGTGTGACAGACTTGCCCGTTTCGGTGATTATGCTAAGCGCCTTTACGTTATACGTTATTTTAAAAAGGATTATACTTGGCGTTAAAAAAGTTCGTGAATTAAACGTAAACGTTTACGAGAGTGCGCTTACGCTACTGGGTATTGAATTAAAAGTGCGCGCGCTTATGGATACGGGTAATAGG
Source organism: Pumilibacteraceae bacterium (assembly GCA_045658145.1). GTDB lineage: Bacteria > Bacillota > Clostridia > Christensenellales > Pumilibacteraceae > UBA10677. The sequence goes on along the minus strand of JAZOUI010000015.1, from coordinate 7,831 downwards.
CTTTACGATACAAAAAGTGGACTGCCCGTTGTGATACTTTCAGCGAAAAGCATTATAAACAAACTTACCGACGAGCAAGTGCAATCGCTTGTTTGTGGACGGGGGGATTTGTTACAGCGTGGTGCAAGGTATATTCAAATTAGTACCGTGGGTGGTAGCAATAAAATTTTGTTGTTAAAACCTGATGAATTTCGATTATATTTTGACGATGGACGTAATATAATCTATGACGTAACGGTTGGCTTGACTTTTTCGCCATTAAAGGACAGCGAGCGTTATGACGTTATATTACACCCGTCGCTTATTGAGTAAGGAGTGAGTATGAAGATTAAAAAGTTTTTTGAAGTTTTGCGCAAAATATTTTTTGGTGTTGATGACAACGTGCTTTATTACATAACTAGTGGGGATGCATTGCCCGTTCCGCTAGAAAAGCAAGAAGAAGATGACGCGATTGCAAAACTTGTACGGGGAGAGAGTGGAGCAAAAGCGAAACTTATCGAGCATAATTTGCGCTTGGTCGTTTATATAGCACGTAAGTTTGACAACACGGGCGTGGACGTAGAAGACCTTATTTCCGTTGGGACAATAGGGCTTATTAAAGCGGTAAACAGTTTTTCACCCGAGAAGAATATAAAACTCGCGACTTATGCGTCACGGTGTATTGAGAACGAAATACTTATGCACCTTCGACGCGCTGTAAGGCTTAAAAGTGAAGTCTCTCTTGAAGAGCCACTTAACGTAGATTTTGAAGGAAATGAACTTCTTATTAGCGACGTTTTGGGAACAGATCCTGACCTTGTTTCGAAAAATATTGAAAGCACGGTTGAAAAGCAATTACTTTGGGATGCGCTTGCCCACCTGTCTAGTAGGGAAAAAGCAATTATGGAAATGCGCTTTGGACTAAGTGGGAAAGAAGAGAAGACACAAAAGGAAGTTGCCGATATGATGGGTATATCACAATCGTACATTTCACGCCTAGAAAAGAAGATTATTTGCCGTCTTAAAAAGGAAATTGCCAAAGCGCTGTAGTTTTTATCGTAACAACAAATTAAAAACACGAAGACAATCAAAGTGGTTGTTTTCGTGTTTTTTTGTTCAACTAATGTTTTGTTTTAGGGTACTTTTTGCACTTTTTTCTAGTCTGGAAACTTGTGCTTGCGAGATACCTATTTCATCGGAAATTTCCATTTGAGTTTTACCTTCGTAATATCGTAGCATTAATATTTCCCGTTCACGCTCGCTAAGATTAGCAATAGCGTTTTTTAGCGTAACGCTTGTTATCCACTTTTCGTCACAGTTTCGCTCGTCGCTAATTTGGTCCATAAGAAGTACCGTTTCATCACCGTCGTGGTATATGGGATCGTAAAGCGATACAGGGTCGGATATAGCATCCATAGCGTAGGTAAGGTCACAAAGTGGGATGTCTAATGCGCTTGCGATTTCTTCCATCGTTGCTTCGCGATTATGCTTTTTCTCGATGCTTTGTCGCATAGTAATTGCCTTGTATGCGGTATCGCGCACGGACCTGCTGATTCTAACGGGAGACGAGTCGCGTAGAAAACGCCTTATTTCTCCGATAATCATAGGCACAGCATAGGTTGAAAAGCGTAAGTTTAGTTCGACGTTGAAGTTGTCCATTGCTTTTATAAGCCCTATGCAACCCACTTGGAAAATATCGTCTATACTTTCCTTTTTGTTGTAAAAACGTTGCACAACGGATAGTACTAACCTAACGTTTGCAATAACGAATTGATCTTTTGCACGTTGGTCGCCGTTTTGCGCTTTTTTCAATAAGTTCATCATTTCTTCGTGGCTTAGTTTGGGGAGTGAGCCTGTATCTATGCCACAAATTTCAACACGTTTAGCCATAAATTCCTCCGTAAAGTGTAAGCGTATTTTGGCAATAAACGAGCAAAATTATACGAAAAAATTTATTTTGATGTAACGAGTATAGTAAGATGCACATATATATCTTGTGTGATTATGAATGAGAGTTATAATGAATTTTCCTTTTGCGAATTGCGCAGTAAAGAAGTTGTAAATGCTGTGGACGGCAAACGTATGGGTAGAATTACCGATATTGTTTTCTCTAGTGAAACGGGCAAGATAAAAGGCATTGTTACGCCCTATGGCAAGCACGGAATTTTTTCCAAAAATCAGGATATATTTATTCCGTGGCGTTGCGTTAGAAAAGTAGGGGAAGACGTAATTATCGTCGATTTGAATGAATCGGGAACGTGTGATAGCGAGCCTATTTGTCCACCGCCAAAGTGCGATAAAGAAAACAAACACGCTAATCCACCGTGCGATCGCAGGTGTGAAAAGTGTATGCTTTTTGATTGCGAGTATCGTTGGAAAAATAACTAAGTTGCGTCCGCCACTCATAGAGGAGGCGGATTTTGCATAAAAGTATTAAAATTTGTTATATGGTGACGAAAAATACGATTGACTTGATTGCAAAAAAAATGTATAATTAGTATAAAGGAAAATACGGGTGAATAATTATGAAGTGTATGTATTGTGGATTTTTAGAAAGTAAGGTTGTGGATTCGCGTCCTTCTGAAGACGGACGTAATATTCGTAGAAGACGCGAGTGCTTAAACTGTGGTCGCAGATTTACGACTTATGAATACGTTGAAACTACGCCTATTTTGGTAGTTAAGAACGACGGAACTCGTCAGCCTTTTGACGCGAATAAAATTCGTAACGGCATTATTCGTTCGTGCGAAAAACGTCCTGTTGCGCTCCACGATATAGACAAACTCGTTTCAGATATTGAAAAAAGAGTATACAATACTCTTGAACAGGAAATTCATTCTTCTAAGATAGGCGAGTACGTTATGGACGGACTTAAAGAACTTGATCAGGTAGCATATATTAGATTTGCATCTGTTTATCGTCAGTTTAGAGACGTAACGACCTTTATTGATTTTATTTCCGATATTGATAAAGACTAAAGGAGTAATAACGCTATGACGTTAATGGATGCTTGCATCAATAAGGTGTACAAAGTCGTAGCAACTAATGGCGATAAAAATGAAAGACGTCGCCTTTTAGATATGGGTTTTACACCGGAATGTAAAATATACGTAGCGCATACCGCGCCGTTCGGAGGGACTATCCTTGTTGGACTGCGCGGATTTTTAGTTGCGCTTCGTGAAGACGCTGCGTCGCTTATCGAAATTGCCGAGGTGAAGTAATGGAATATAATATTGCTTTAGTTGGCAATCCCAACGTTGGTAAAACAAGCCTTTATAATAGAATAACTCACTCGCTTGAACACGTAGGTAACTGGCACGGCGTTACCGTTAGTGAAGTCAGCAAGAAAATTTTATACGATCATAAAACGGTAAATATCGTTGACCTACCTGGACTTTATTCGCTGTCCGTTTATAGTATGGAAGAGGGAATAACGCGTGATAACGTTTTAAGTGAGAAAAACGATTTGATTGTAAGTGTGTGCGAAGTAAATAACTTAGCGCGCAATCTTTACCTTACGTTGCAGTTGCTTGAACTTGATATCCCTGTGGTTCTCGTTGTGAATATGATGGACGAACTTAAAAAGCAGGGTAAGGTACTTAATTATCGTAAAATTGAAACATTTTTGAAGTTGCCTATTATTCCTATGAGTGCAAAATACCATAGTGACGTGCATCTTTTGATGGACGTTGGTATTGAGTATATGGAAGAATTCAAGGGTAATAGAGTGCAACTTTCGTATCTTGACAAACTTCCACTCAATGAAGTGCAAGAAATTATCGGTGAAAATGCAACCAAGGCTGGTTTTCAATCGCGTTGGAGCGCAATCAAAGTGCTTGAAAACGACGATTACGTTTTGGAAAAACTCGCGCTTAGTGAAGATCAACTTGCTCGTATCAAAGAATTTGGCGATTGGCAGGCAAGAGTGGCGCAGGCTAGATATGAGTTTATTGACGTTATTACCGACGGCGCTGTTTCAAAGGCGGTAGAAGACGAGCATCACGAGATGCACGAACATACTCACCATAACGTTCCGCTTGAAACAAGTGATCAGCACAACGAAAGTGATGATAACGAAAAGCATAAGCGTCATCACGACCATCATAAAAATAGAAATCAGCAATATATGAAAGCATATAGCCGAATTGACAAAATCGTGCTTAACAAATATCTTGCTTTACCCGTATTTTTGCTGATTATGTGCGCGATTTTCTTTGTCACGTTCGGATTTTTGGGAACGTGGCTATCGGATTTGTTGGACGTATTCTTCTCTGAATGTGTTTATGCACCCGTTGTTGCTTGGCTTACGGATATCCAAACGCCATTATGGATAGTTAACCTAGTAGGCGAAGGAATAATTATGGGTGTTTCGGGCGTTTTGGTGTTCCTTCCGCAAGTCGTGTTACTGTTCTTCTTCCTTGCGCTTATGGAAGATAGTGGATATATTAGTAGAGTAGCCTTTATGACCGACGGACTTTTCCGCAAAATAGGTTTATCGGGAAGATCAGTATTTACTATGCTTATGGGCTTTGGTTGCTCGGCAACGGCAGTACTTACTGCGCGTGGACTCGAAGACGACAAAATGCGTAAAAAAACGGTTATTCTTACACCCTTTATGTCTTGTACGGCACGCCTTCCCGTTTATACGGTAATTGCAAGCGCATTTTTTGCTCAAGGTCAAGTTTGGCTTATATTTGGGCTGTATCTTTTGGGCGCGGTGGTGTCGCTCGTTCTTGCAAGTGTTTTTGAAAAAGCAGTAAAACCCTTAAAGAGTGGCAAACTTTCATTTATTATGGAAATGCCACCGTACCGTTTCCCCACGATTGAAAGAGTTCTTCAGCTTATTTGGCACAATACAAAAGTCTTCTTGGTAAAAGTAGGAACGGTTGTGTTCGCGCTAAACGTAATTGTTTGGATGTTGTCAAACTTCTCGTTTACGAGTGGATATACAATGAACGGCGAAGATAGTATTTTGGCTACGATTAGTGGATTTATCGCACCTATTTTTTCGCCTTTAGGTTTTGGAAACTGGCGCGCTGTAACGTCGCTTATGAGTGGACTTGTTGCAAAAGAAGTAGTCGTTTCATCCATTGAAAGTTTGGGTGGTGTAAACGTAATCTTTACGGGTGAATACGTGTCTGCATCGGCAATTGCTTTCCTTGTATATACGCTTTTGTACGTTCCCTGTATCGCTACAATCAGCGCGGAATTAAAGGAAGTGGGTGTAAAGTGGACGTTGTTTGGCGTTGCGCTTCAACTCATTGTTGCATACGTTGTAGCACTAATAGCGAGATATATCGCAATTGCCTTTATGGTTAATTTAGGACTAACTGTGGGAATACTAATCGTATCGGTTATCGCGCTAATCTGCATATTAGTTCTAATAAACAAAATCAAAAACCGTGGTAAGTGTAGTTGTGGTTGTGGAAATTGCTCACGCACTTGCTCAAAAGCGGTAAAATATGAAAAAAGAGACAAAAGCGACAAATAAGACAAGCGTTAAACCTTGACATAATTTATTAAATAGAGTATAATTAAAAGAGTTATTAATATTTTAAGGACAAAAAGATGAAAAGAAAGAAGAGAAAAGTTCAAGAAACACAGGTAGAACAAGTTGCTAAAGAAGAAAAAAATACTGTGTGGACGAAGATTAAGAAGTTTTTTGCAAAGTGGTGGATTGTATGTACTGCAGTTGTTTTGGCTGTAGTAGTGGCAGTAGGTGGTATCGTTATCATTGTTTCGTCTAATGATGAATATACGACCGAAGACGTTAATCCTTATGCAGTAATGAAACTTTCCAACGGAATGACCATCAACTACGAGATTTTCGAAGACGAGTGCCCCGTTGCTGCAACCAACTTTATTTACCTTGCAAATATCGGCTATTTTGACGGAACCGTATTGTTCGACAGTCAAAATGGTTGGGTGCGTTTTGGTGGATGGCAGGCTGACGGCGTTCACCGTGGTGATGCTAACAAGTCGTTTACTGACAAAATCACTTTGTCTGCTCCTACCGGCAAGACTTCGGCTTATTATGCTAACAATAAGTTTGGTTACAGACTTAAGCAAGATACGACGATGAACTATATGAACAAGACTATCGGTGCGCTTTGTTTTGCGTACGAGCGTAGTGCTACTGAGTTCCAAATCGTTGCTAGCGAAAATCCGATGGCTACTATCGAAAACGGTGGAGAGTGGAAAGTTGCTCCTTTTGCACTTGCATCTGATGATCAAAGTCTTAACAATATTAAGGCTTTGGCTAACCTTACCCGTGACGACGGCACGAGATTTAAGCACAACTATTTCCGTGCGCCTTTGAATAACAACGGCCTTATTACCATTAAGTCTATTCGCGTTCATAAAAAGAACGAAACCAAGTGGAAGAATTTCGATTTCGTAAGTTGGTTCAAGAACGATTCTCAATCTTCTTCTAGACTTAAGAGTTGGACGACTTATCAGAAAAAGACTGGCGAACAGTAATATTGTCATCCAAAATTTAACATTTAAAAATTAAAGGTATAAAATACGAAAAAATTACCAACCATTACAACGGGAGGTAATTTTTTTTATGACAATGGGTCTTATTTTATTAGCAATTATGGCAGTCACACTTTTGTTTGACGTGGGAAGACACGCTTTTCGTGGAATAGGAATTCCCGTGTGGATGGCGTTTTTGACGATTGTAGCGTTTGCAATAGGTATTTCCGTTCCCAATATTACTATCGGTACGGAGTTTACTATGAACGTTGGTGGGTTTGGTATACCGATTATTGCAATGTTTGTACTGCTTGTTATTCTTGTTAGAAAGAACGCCGTACTTCGTGGCGTTTCCGCAATGTTAGCGGTCGTAGCATCTACAACAATTATATTGTTGCTTATGCCTACCGATTCAACGTGGCTTGCTGTGCTCACCGCCGTTGTTATCGGCGTTGTGGCAGGTGCGCTTGGTTACGTAATAGGCAAAAGCGAGACAGCATCAATTTTTGCCGTAACGGGTGGTGTTTCCGTGGGTAATATCGCATACGCCTTTGTTAGTTACTTTGCTTGGGGTAGTGACGTGTTTACGCTCGGTCAGTCAATAGTCTATAACGGAATTTTTGTTGGAGCAATATTCGCGCTTGCTCTTTGTACGCTTACTGTGCTTGCTGGAAAAATGATGGACGACGGAAGATTTCGTACCCGTGCAAGCAGTTTTGAGTCTTCTAAAGACAACGGATATGAAGACGTTTCTGACGAAGATGACTTTACAGATGATTTATTTTGATAAAAAAACTTGCCTAAAGTGTAACTTTGGGTAAGTTTTTTTGTTTGTCGATAAATTTCGTTGGACTTTTGTCTTGCTATGTGGTAAAATGGAGATATGAAAAGGAAACCATTAGTGGCAATAGTCGGCAGACCTAACGTCGGCAAATCCACATTTTTTAATAAAATATGCGGAAAGCGCATTTCGATAGTAAAAGACGTTCCCGGTGTAACTCGTGATAGAATTTATGCTGATGCGGAGTGGTGCGGATATAATTTTACTATGGTGGATACGGGTGGTATCGAACTTAAAAGCGACGATACCATGTTTCGCCATATTCGCACGCAAGCGCAAGCGGCAATTGATTTAGCGGACGTAATACTTTTCTTTGTTGACGCAAAGGCTGGACTTGTTTCGTCCGATTATGACGTTGCTGAAATATTGCGCCAGTCGGAAAAACCCGTTGTTTTAGTTGTAAACAAACTTGACAACTTCGATTTGGAGCAAACGTATGATTTCTATGCGCTTGGATTAGGCGAGCCGTTTGGAATTTCGTGCGAGCAAAGTTTAGGATTAGGCGATCTCTTGGACGAAGTTGTAAAATACTTT
>JAZOUI010000014.1:0-3192 GCA_045658145.1 Pumilibacteraceae bacterium | reverse complement strand
ACCCTATTTTCCGTGGGTAAAACAATTTTAGTTATTGCCCCTGCCCCACAAGCGATAACCGACAAACAATCTTCCATCGTCGTAACGTTATTAGCGCATTGAGTTCCTTCAAGACAATACCCTACGTTTTCTTGATTGCCAAGCATTTGTTTTTGGCGATATAAATAGTAAGGCAAATACCCTGCTTTAGTGAGTTCATCATAAGCATAAGCAACCATTTCACTTACTTCGTCGTTTTCATATCTGCCTTCATTTTTTAGCACAGATCCGTTTTTGCGTGAAAGCGTATGAACTGTGATATTGTCGGGACGAAGTTGATTGATTTTGTCAAGCGTGTACTTAAAATCGTTCAACGTTTCACCATTAAGTCCGGCAATCAAATCCACGTTTATTCTAAATCCATACTCACTAACAAGAGCATATTTTTCAAAGAAATCTTCGCTTGTATGCGCTCGACCTATCCGTCTAAGCGTTTCATCATTAAGCGTTTGTGGATTTACGCAAACTCTGTTCACGCCTAGTTCTTTTAAGGCGTCCATTTTCTCCTTTGTAATTGTATCGGGACGACCTGCTTCCACAGTAAATTCAACGTCCGAAAATGGAAATCCTTTGAATAAAGCAATTAAATCTTCAGCATCTAATGCAGTAGGCGTTCCCCCTCCAACATATACTGAAAACAATTTTCCTTGCTCGGAAATAAGCGAAACGGCATCTTCAATTTCACGTCTAAGCGTCTTAACGTAATCGGGAATTAACTTTTTGCATCTATGAAGTGGCTCGGTTATAAACGAGCAATAATTACATTTTGTAGTACAAAAAGGAATATGAACGTAAAGGTTAAAAAGACGTTCGTTCTTTTGATAAAATCCATCTTGATTTTTAACGATATCACAAATAAGATTTGCTTTTTTTGTACTAACGGAAAAACGCTTTTGCATCTCTACTCTACACTCGTCAAGCGTTACCCCTTCGCTAAGCATATCGTAAACGAGTTTTGACGGACGTATTCCCGTCAAACTTCCCCATGGTACTTCGATACCACTAACTTCTTTTATCGCATTAAAAATTGATGCCTTTGCACCACGCTTGCTTAACCTTTTAATCTCCAAAACGCTAGACGGCAAAGAAATACTAGAATTAACCGAAAACGTTTTGTCATCAACAGTTACAACGTTTGTCCACTCAATTTTGTCTTCGTAAACGTTTTCACAGCACTCGTGAACAATTTTATATTTACAATCATCAATATAGGGAAAAAAGAGCTTTATCTCATCGATAAGCTCATTTTCAATATCTTTTCTGTTTGTTGTAAAATCAAGCATAAGGATTATTTTCCTTTTCAAAATAAAGTGACGTACTTTGTTCGTGTCCTGGAAAAACTTCGTAATCTTTGCCTAGCGCAAAAAGTTTTTTGAGTGATAAGCGCAGTTTGCTGACGCTACCGCCCGGAAAATCCGTTCTTCCTACCGATAAATAAAACAAAGTATCTCCCGAAAACATAACGTCGCCTACAACGTAACAAACACTACCTTCACTATGTCCTGGCGTATGAATTACTTTTATTTCAATATCGCAAATATTGTAAGTTTTTTGGTCTTCAACCAAAACGTCAGGCACAAACGCATTAAAATTTCGTCCGCAATATACCGCTAAGTTTTCGTGAGAGTTTAGCATACGCAAATCCCCACTATGCATATAAACGATTGCACCTTGCTTTTGTAAAAAACTAACGCCGTTACTATGATCAAAGTGCGCATGAGTAAGCAAAACCGCTTTGCAATTATAGTCGTTTTCGGTTAAAAAATTTTGAATAATTTGTTCATCATCACCTGGGTCAATAACTATACAATCACGTTCGTTTTTCGTTAAAAAATAGGTATTCACGCCAAGTGCGCCTACTTGTAAACATTTTATCGTCATAATTAATTTTGGCTACTTCTAAATACTTTTTCCACAGCAGGAAGCGCTCCAATCTTATTTACTAGCACGTCAAATTCACCAATGCTGTTTACGTTTACGGATAAATTTATGATTGCCGTACCCGATTTATCCACACGTGCATTAAGACTAGTAATAACAAGTTTTAACTCGCTAATCATTGTAGTAATTTGAACCAAAAGACCGTTAGCGTTTTTAGCCTCAATCTGCATAGCAACAGAGAACGGCGATGCGCTTTGCTCTGCCCAATGCGCCTCAATAAGACGGAAATCTTCGACGTTTTTAAGGTTAGGACAAGACTTTCTATGGATTGCAATACCACGTCCACGCGAAATAAATCCTACGATTTCATCACCAGGCACGGGGCTACAACACTTTGACATTCTAACAAGCAAGTCGTCGTGACCTTTTACAATTACGCCGTTAGAAGAAAGCGTATTGTGATGTGATGCAACTTTTACAGGCTGTTTTGCACGCTCTTCTTTCTTATAAAAGTCAATAAGTTTTGACAAAATTTGGTTAACGGTAAATCCACCGTAACCGACAGATGCGTAAAGGTCGTCGATAGAAGAAATGGAATAACGTTGCATAATTACGTCAAGCCACTTTGGAACCATAAGATTACCAAGCACGTAGCCACGAATTTTAGCCTCTTTTTCCATCATTTCGCGACCACGTTTAATATTTTCTTCTTTTAATTCCTTCTTGAAGAAAGCCTTAATCTTTGCCTTTGCTTGCGAAGTTTTTACAAATCGCAACCAGTCACGGCTTGGTCCTTTTGCTGTGGGCGAAGTAATAATTTCAACGTAATCACCCGTAGAAAGTTTTGTTTCAAGCGGTACGATTTTGTTGTTAATTTTCGCGCCAACGCATTTGTTACCGATTGCCGTATGAACGTAATATGCAAAATCGACGGGATTAGAGCCTTCAGGGAGCGTCACAACGTCACCTTTGGGTGTAAAAATAAATACTTGACCGCTGTAAAGGTCGAATTTAAGCGATTCGTAGAATTCCTGTGGACTAGACGTTTCGTTGCTTTGTACGTCCATAACGCCACGCAACCACTCTAGTTTTTCGTCAAGTTCGTTTACTTCTCCACGTTTTTCTTTGTATTTCCAATGCGCAGCAATACCGTATTCGGCTATTTTGTGCATTTCATACGTTCTAATTTGAATTTCAAAGGGCATTCCGTACGTCGTCATAACGGTGGTATGCAACGATTGATAATTGTTGGGTTTAGGAACTGCAATATAA
>JAZOUI010000013.1:0-1559 GCA_045658145.1 Pumilibacteraceae bacterium | reverse complement strand
TCAAATAAGCAACCGTAGGTCTTAAAACCGTTCACACTTACACAAGCCTACTAAACCGTCTCCGACGGTAACCGAACAAAACACGCAGTATTTTACAGTATTTAGCCGTCAAAAATCAGTCAAATGTTGTGATAGAGCCTTTTAATTAAAGCAAGGATTTATAGAGTGCGATAATATCTTCTTTCGTGGGATCTTTGGGGTTACCGGGACGGCAAGCGTCGTCCATAGCGGACTGTGCGAGGAAATCAATATCTTCTTCTTTCACGATAGCCTTAAGGTCTTGGGGGATACCAACGTCAACGGAAAGTTTGCGAACAGCATCAACGGCTGCTTTTCTATACTCTTCAGTGCTCATTTCATCCACGCCCTTAACGCCCATAGCGCGAGCAATTTCGCGATACTTTTCGCCCGTAGCCTCAGCGTTGTACTCCATAATAGTAGGAAGAAGAATAGCGTTTGCTACGCCGTGTGCGGTATTATAAACCGCGCCGAGAGCGTGCGCCATCGAATGCACGATACCAAGACCAACGTTAGAAAAGCCCATACCAGCAACGTACTGACCAAGCGCCATACCTTCCATACCAGCCTTTTCGCCGTTAACAGCGCCACGGAGAGAACGAGCAATAATCTCGATTGCCTTGAGATGAAACATATCCGTCATTTCCCAAGCGCCTTTCGTCGTATAGCCTTCGATAGCGTGCGTAAGCGCATCCATACCAGTAGCGGCAGTAAGCGAAGGGGGCATCGTCTCCATAAGTTCACTATCAACGATTGCAACGATAGGAAGATCGTGCGGATCTACGCAAACGAATTTGCGCTTTCTTTCTCTGTCAGTAATAACGTAGTTAATAGTAACTTCCGCAGCCGTTCCTGCAGTAGTCGGAAGTGCAATAATAGGAACGGTAGGATTTTTAGTGGGAGCAACGCCTTCAAGCGAACGAACGTCGCCAAATTCGGGGTTAGCCACGATAATGCCGATAGCCTTTGCCGTGTCGATAGACGAACCACCACCAACCGCTACGATACAGTCAGCGCCACTCTCCTTATACGCCGTAACGCCGTCCAAAACGTTTTCAATAGGCGGATTAGGAACGATACCCGTGTAAAGCGTGTAAGCAACGTTTGCATTGTCTAAAATGCAAGTTACCTTTTCGGTTACGCCTGCATCACAAGTAGCCTTGTCAGAGCAAACAAATGCTTTGTTAAAGCCCCTGCTTTGCATAACGCCTACGATTTCCGCGCGAGCGCCAGCACCGTGATACGAAGTTTCATTAAGAATAATTCTGTTAGCCATAATATATACTCCTTTTAAAAGTTATTTTTTGTTGATTTATCAAAAATATACACAAAACGACGGGACACGTCCCTATTCGTTTTTAAATTAAACCTTTTTCTTTTAATATTTTTTTAGCGTCTTCGTCGCCCTGCTCGGCAGCAAGTTTAAGCCAGTATTTTGCTTTTGAAATAGACTTTTCTACACCTTCGCCACCATACAAATAGTTAATTCCCAAATTGTATTGCGCAAGTGCGTGACCTTGCTCGGCAGCCTTTTCATACCA
>JAZOUI010000012.1:0-2333 GCA_045658145.1 Pumilibacteraceae bacterium | reverse complement strand
AGGATAGCGACAAGGGGCATCATAGCGTTGATGCCTTCCGCTGCGCCACGGTTACTATTGTCGGTCGAGTCGGTTAGCCAAGCGTTAAAGCAAGCGTCGTTTGCGCTTGAGCCGAAAAAGGTCATAACGCAGTCCAAAATTATGGTAAGCGTAATACCGAGTGATGCCGCAGCGACTGTGGACGAAGTGATACCTGACAAAACGTCCACGCGCACTAGAGCAAAAGCGAGTATGGATACGCCCCACGCGATATATCCACCGCAAATAAAGATTTTGCGTTTACCTACTTTATCTGAAAGTGCGCCGATAAGTAAAGTTGTTAGCGTTGCTGATACTGCGCTCGCCATAACCATTGCCGAGATTTCGCTAGGGCTAGCATTGAACATTTTGTAGATAAATACGTTGAAGTACATATTTTCGACTACCCACGCAATCTGGCCGATTAGCGAAAGGATTACGAGCGAGAGCCAAAACTTAGGTGATTTTTTAGTCATAACGTTCTCCTAATTTGTTGTAAGTAAATTATATCACGCGCGCTTACTTTTAGTCAACGAAAAAGTGTCGTAAGTTGTCAATTTCGCGTGACAAATGCGTGATTATGTGCTAAAATACTTTTATGAATTGGGTTTTATTAGGGACAATAATAGGCTACGTCGCAATAGTAGAAAGTCTTATGATATACGTTTCGCAAAAACGTACCGTAATTTTGATTTTGCGCGAAGTGTCTAATATATTGTGGATGTTCAATAACTTATTTTTAGGGCTTTACACAGGCGCTCTTTTGTGGGGAGTTGCATTTATTAGAGATGCTATATATATGTGTAGGCTAAAATACAAGTGGGCAAATAGTTACGTTTGGCCGTGTGTTTTTATCGCAATGTTGGCTATATCGCCTATTGTAAGTTGGCAAGGTCCGATTAGTCTTGTGCCGGCGATAGGTAGCATTTTTAACGTGCTAGGCGGGTTTATGAAATCGCCTACGACGATGCGCTTGTTCTTATTTCCGTGTGAAATTTTGTGGATTATTTACGCGATAGTTTCAGGTAATATCCCGTTAATCATTAGCGAGTCGTTCTTGCTTTTTTCGGCAATTTTGGGCGTGATAAGAAGTATTGTCGAGCATTATAGAAACAAAAAAGCAAACGCAGTTCAAGAGATAGAAAAACAAAACGAATAGATACGTTATGTGCCGTTTTGATAAAAGGAGTGGAAAATGTTTAGCAAAGTACAAAGTTACGTAAGCGAAAAATTGATAGGCGAAAAGAAAATACCGTATATCGATATTATCGTAAAAAAAGAACATAAAACGCTGTTTCGCTATATGCAGGGAACGAACTACGAGCCGACGGGCAAAGAATTGCTTTGTATGTATTCGTGCACGAAACCACTTACTGCAGTTTGCGCAACGAGATTGATTGAAGAAGGCAAAATTTCGCCCGAAGACGAAGTGGAAAAGTATTTGCCGTCGTATAAGAACATTTTCCTTTTGGATAAAGATGGTCAAAAGGTAAAGCCTAAAAATAAAATGAAGATAAAACATCTTCTTACTATGACTTCGGGGCTTAATTACGCGCTAAATACTCAACCTATTCTTGACGTTATTAAGCAAACGAACGCTACTGCGGATACTAAACAGATGGCGGATGCTTTTATCAAGATGCCCTTAGAGTTTGAACCGGGCGCGCAATATATGTACAGTTTGTCGCTTGACGTTATGGGCGCAGTTATTGAAGTGGTGAGTGGGATGAAACTGTCGGAATATATGAATAAGATTATCTTTGCTCCGCTCAAAATGAACAATAGTGGCTTTGACGAAAAGGTTTTAAGCGCATTAAAACCTACGGTAAGTTATGGAAACGGCGAGTACGTGCCCAAGGATTTGTTCTATGATTTTAAGTTTTCGCCTAACTATGACGGTGGTGGTGCAGGACTTATAAGCACGGTTGAAGACTATTCGGCTTTTGCTGATGCGCTTGCGTGTGACGGCGTGAGTGAAAGTGGTTATAAAGTTTTGGGCAAAGACGCGCTTGACGTTATGGCGAGCGAGCAAATTAGTGATATTGCCGTAAATAATAATTTCACTTGTATTCAGGGCGATCAATATGGATACGGTTATGGCGTAAGAGTTAGAAAAGTCGCGCTTGATTGTGGCGTGCCCGTTGGTGAGTTTGGCTGGGACGGTGCAGCAGGCTCGTATATGCTAGTGGACCGTAAAAATAATATTTCCGTAACAATGGGTATGAATTTACTTAATTGGCCTGAAATTTTTGTTGGTGAACATCTAAAAATCGTTCAACTTATTTATGAAAGTATGAAAGAAAATAAAATGATAT
>JAZOUI010000011.1:0-4315 GCA_045658145.1 Pumilibacteraceae bacterium | reverse complement strand
TCTCTGCCACCGCCACCTATTACAAGTATGCGCATTATTTTCTCCTTATGGGGAATTTTGAAGTCGTTTTTTTAGGCGATTAGTAATTCGCCTTATGAGTTTTCGTAACGGCAGGGGCAAGCCCCTGCCCTACGATTAGATATTGTTTTTATTATTTTGCGTGGGTACGTACCACGTCGTTCGTGTTAATATAAAGTATTGTGCCAAACTAAATAGCCATTTGGCGTAATTAAATTCAAGCCGTCAAAGACGGTTTAGTAGACACAAAATAGACTTTGCTATTTGCAATCTACACCAACCTATTTGACCAAATGCTTTTTTCAAAGGAGCGTACTAAAACCGTACGCGACCGAGCAAAGATGAAGTATTGCGCCAGCCTCTACCCTTTGGCGCTAGAAAAATCAAGCAAGACGCGAAAACCACGAAGGAGCGTACTAAGGCGTACGTGACTGAGTGGTTGACAAAGTATTGCGCCGATTTTTCAAGCCAAAATTAGTGATGGAAGAGACGCATTCCCGTAAACGCCATAATCATACCATAGCGATTGCAACAGTCGATAACAAGGTCGTCACGGATAGAACCACCGGGCTCGGCGATGTATTTTACGCCACTCTTCTTTGCACGTTCGATATTATCGAAGAAGGGGAAGAAAGCATCAGAACCAAGAGCAACGCCGTCGATAGTATCAAGATACTCACGCATTTCTTCTGCGGTAAAGGGAGCAGGTTGCTCGGTAAAATACTTTTGCCAGTTGCCGTCTGCACAAACATCTTCTTCGTTCTTATTGATATAGCCGTCGATTACATTATCACGATCGGGGCGTTTAATATCGCTACGGAAAGGAAGGTTAAGTACCTTATCGTGCTGGCGCAAGAACCAAGTGTCTGCCTTAGTACCTGCAAGGCGCGTACAATGGATACGCGATTGCTGACCTGCGCCTACACCGATCGCTTGACCGTCAACAGCGTAGCAAACGGAGTTAGACTGCGTGTATTTAAGGGTGATAAGCGCAATAATAAGGTCGCGTTTTGCCTCGGACGGGAAGTTCTTGTTTTCAGTAACAACGTTAGCAAGCACTTCTTCGTTTACCTTATATTCGTTTCTACCCTGCTCGAAAGTTACGCCAAAAACTTGCTTTCTTTCAATAGGCTCGGGAACGTAGGAAGGATCGATTTTTACTACGTTATAAGTGCCTTTTCTCTTTGCTTTAAGGATTTCAAGCGCTTCGGGAGTATAGCCGGGCGCGATAACGCCGTCGCTTACTTCGCGAGCGATAAGTTTAGCAGTCGTTACGTCGCACTCGTCCGAAAGGGAAACCCAGTCACCAAACGAGCACATTCTGTCTGCGCCACGAGCACGCGCATAAGCGCACGCAAGGGGCGATTCATCAAGACCGGGCACGTCGTCAACAAAGCAAGCCTTTTTGAGTTTGTCGGAAAGTTTTACGCCGACAGCCGCGGACGTGGGAGAAACGTGCTTGAAAGAAGTTGCGGCAGGAAGACCAAGCGCCTCTTTGAGTTCGCGAACGAGTTGCCATCCGTTAAGCGCGTCTAAAAAGTTGATATAACCAGGTCTACCGTTAAGAATTTCAACGGGAAGTTCTTCGCCGTTATTAAGATAAATTTTCGCAGGTTTTTGGTTGGGGTTGCAACCATATTTAAGTTCGTATTCTTTCATTTCTACTCTCCCTATTCGTTTTTATTTACAATTCTGGTCTCAGTTGCGCCCGTTTCGATATCAATGTATCTTACGAAAAGCGAAACTTTGTTATCTTCATTAAGATTAGTCCAAATCAAGTTGGTAAGTTCGTCAATCTCCACGTTGGGAAGTTCGAGCGTTTTGGGTTCGCCTTCAAAAGAAGGAAGGGGATTGCCGTCACCATTATAAGTATGGATAAACTTCGCTCTGCCACTAAGGGGATTAGAGTAAGCGTAAGTATATCTTTCGCAACTGCTGTCGTCGCCTTCAGCACTCTTTAAGATAGACATAGCGTAGTTGATATCGCCGTTTTCACGGTGAATAATTCCCGAAATTCTAGGCGTGAAGTTGGGCTTGTCATCTTCGAACTCACGGGTGCGAAGTGCCTGCTCAAACGTCATTTGCTTGTCCATAAGGTTATAGATAGTATCCGTTTGGTCGCCGTTAGTTACGATAGTTTTGTTGCCAAGCACTCTTACAGGATAATAAATAATAAGGTGCGGATCTACCATTTTAGATTCGTCGAACGCTTTAGTTCTCATTGCGTCGCCTTCGGCTACAAATACACGGTTACGGCTGTTAACGCTTCTACCCATAATAAAGTAAGCGGTTACAGCCTTTTTGCCGTCGGCACTCTTTCCTATAATAATTCCTCTACCGTGATAAGCCAAGGAATTAAGTTCGTTTGCTATAGTTGAAACCTTCATTTTTTATTCTCCTTTTATGCTTTGACATACTTTTTCGACAGCACGGGGCAAAATAACCCACTCTGCTAGTCTCATAACGCGTTTTTGCAAAACTTCAGGCGTGTCGCCTTCTTTTACCGCTACCGCTTTTTGCATAATAATTTTTCCACCGTCGGGAATTTCGTTAACGAAATGCACGGTCGCACCCGTCACTTTTACCCCACGAGCAAGCGCCTCTTCGTGCACTTTAAGTCCGTAATAACCCTTTCCGCAAAATGCAGGAATAAGGGAAGGATGCACGTTGATGATACGCTCGGGAAAAGCAGACGTAAACTGCTCGGAAAGAATAGTCATAAATCCTGCGAGCACGATTACGTCGATTTTATATTGATTAAGTAATGTTTTGATTTTGTTTTCAAAACCTTGCTGTCCGCCCTCTTCAGCGCGAATAACAACTTCGGTAGGAATACCTGCTCTTTCAGCACGAGTAAGCGCGAACGCGCTACGCTTGTTAGAAAGCACAAGCGCAATTTCTCCGCTACAAAGCACGCCCTTTTGTTGCGCCTTAATAAGCGCGCCAAGGTTAGTTCCGCCACCCGAAACGAAAACGGCAATTCTTACTTTGCTCATAAGATAACCCTTTCGTCACTTTTAACGATTTCGCCTACAACGTAAGCGTCTTCGCCATATTCTTTCAAAGTAGCCAAAGCGGTATCCACGTCTTCTTTCGCAACTACTACACTCATACCAACGCCCATATTGAAGGTGTTGTACATATCGTGCTCAGAAATATTACCAACGGACTGAATAAGTTTGAAAATAGGCAATACGCGTACCGCCGATTTGTTGATTTTTACACCCAAACCATCGGGAATCGAACGGGGCATATTTTCGTAAAATCCACCACCCGTAATGTGCGAAACGCCCTTAACCTTTACTTTGTCAAAGAGCGCAAGCATAGGCTTTACGTAAATTTTGGTAGGAGTAAGCAACGTCTCGCCAAGTGACTTACCGCCAAGTTCAGCCATAGGCGTTTTAAGGTCGCAGTTCTCAATATCGAAAACTTTACGAACAAGCGAGAAACCGTTGGAGTGAACGCCCGACGAAGGAATAGCAATCATAACGTCGCCTTCTTTCATACTCGTCTTGTCCACTACTTTATCTCTATCAACGATACCAACGGAGAAACCTGCAAGGTCATATTCGTCAATAGGATAGAAACCGGGCATTTCAGCCGTTTCACCACCGATAAGTTCACTACCCGACTGTACGCAACCTTCTGCAATACCACCTACGATATCCGCAATCTTTTCGGGGAAGTTCTTGCCACAAGCAATGTAGTCAAGGAAGAACAAGGGTTTTGCGCCACAGCAAATAACGTCGTTTACGCACATTGCAACGCAGTCGATACCTACCGTATCGTGCTTGTCCATCAAAAATGCAAGTTTAAGTTTAGTTCCAACGCCGTCCGTACCCGAAACAAGCACGGGCTTTTTGTATCCCGTAAGGTCGAGCGCAAAAAGTCCACCGAAACCACCGATATCATCAGCATTACCACCCGTCATAGTACGAGCAATATGCTTTTTCATAAGTTCAACCGCTCTGTAACCTGCGGTAATATCTACACCTGCTTCTTTATAACTTTCGCTGAAACTTTTCACTTTAAAACTCCTCCTGTATATTTAAATAATTTGCTATATCAAACAGAAATAAGCGGAGAGTTATTCCGCTTATTTTTTTATATATTATATTGTTCTTCTATCTTGCGGTTTTTTTCGAGAACAATCTCTTGTGCTTTTTCTCTGTCTGCTTTAAGCTTTGAAGAAAGTTCGCTATCGCCAAGTGCAATAATCTGTGCTGCAAGGATTGCTGCATTTTTTGCACCGTCTACTGCAACAGTTGCTACCGGAATGCCTGATGGCATCTGAACA
>JAZOUI010000010.1:0-4442 GCA_045658145.1 Pumilibacteraceae bacterium | reverse complement strand
TCTAATTCCTTCGAGTTTTGCAATGATTGTGTCAATGTGTTGACCTACCGACAGGCGAGAGATGCCTTGAGTATTACCGCTACATCCGTTAACAAATCTAACGGAAGTGAGAACGTCGTTTTCATCTACGGTAAAAACAATTTCGCGACAACAAGTACCACTAGTTCTAAAACTTTCCATAGTTATTCTCCTTAATCAATTAGTTCTTCGTGTAAAAAGCCATAAATTTGAGCGGCTTTATTTTCCCATTTGTTATAAACCATTTTTGCTGTGTTGCGGTTTGCAACGTTTAATTTAATTTCTAGTGCAGTTTGGACGGGGTCGACAATTTTTAGTTGAACGGTATAAGTTCCGTCGTTATTCTTGTAATAGTTGTGGAAGTATTCTTGTTTACGACGCATTGTCATACGGTTTTCACGAACGTATTCGGTAATTTCGGCGCGTAGAGAAGAAGGAATACGTGTGTAGAAAAGGGAAAGACATTGACGCCCGTCGGCAGTAATATTAAAGTAACTGTTCTTTTCTTTGGATGAACGGAAGATAAAGCCTGCATCCGCCTTGTTATCGGCAGTAGTGACGCTTCTATCTCTCGATGATTGATAGATAAAGCCAGCCTCAATCAGTTCTCCTATGGTAATAGTACAGTCCATATAACTGAGCCACGTGTTACGGCTAGTACACATTTCGATAATGGTGTCACCAGTAATAGGTACGTCCATTGCTTCGAATACGTAAAGCAGTATTAGTTTATTAATTGTCGATTCATCTGTAATTTCCAATTTGCGCCTCCATAACACTATTATAACATACTTTCGCGAAAAAATAAAGAGTTTCTACAAAAAAAATTAAAATATTTGTTAACTTGATGGTTGTGTATGGTTGACAATCATCGCTTTTTGATATATATTATGTGCAGAGGTGTGTATATGTCGGTAAAAAGTAACGTTTTGACGATTTTAGAGGAGAATAAAGGTGTTAGCGTTTCGGGTGAAGAAATAGCCATAATGCTAGGTGTTTCGCGAACGGCTGTGTGGAAAGCGGTAAAAAGTTTACTTTTAGATGGTCACGACATTGTTGGGGCGACTAACAAAGGATACGTTTTGCGTGAAAAATCTAACGTTTTGAGCGAGGAAGGAATAAAAAGATTACTCGAAACTGATAGTGACGTTTTTGTATATGATACGCTTGTTTCAGCCAACGATACTGCAAAAATCAAAGCGATTGAAGGGGCAAAAAACGGTACTGTTATCGTAGCGAAGGAGCAAACGGGTGGAAAAGGCAGACGTGGTAGAAGTTGCTTTTCGCCTAATGATAGCGGGATATATATGAGCGTTATTCTTACACCTAATATTGCTCCTGAAGATTGCACTTTAATTACAACAGCGTCAGCGCTTGTGACGGCAAACGTTATTGAGCAACTTACGAAGAAACCTGCGCTTATTAAATGGGTTAACGACGTATACGTAGATGGAAAGAAATGCGTAGGAATACTAACGGAAGGTGTTTTCGATTTAGACGGTGGCAATAATCACAAAATTATTGTAGGAATAGGTATAAATCTTACTACGCAAAATTTCCCCGTCGATTTTGCTTGCAGAGCAGGAAATATTGGCGACGTATCAAAAAATGTTTTAGTGGCAAAAATTGTAAATGAGTTATTAAAAATTTCTCGTTCACTTAAAGATTTAAAATATTTAGAAGAATATAGAAAGAAGTGTTTCTTGCTTGGAAAAGAAGTAGTTGTTAGTGGTAAAGAGCACTTTGTTGCAGTTGCTCGTGACGTTGATGAAAAGGGTAGGTTAGTAGTTGAACTAACGGATGGAAGTGTTAAAATCTTAAATAATGAAGAAGTGAGTGCGAAATTAAATGAACACGCGTAGGTTAATAAGAATTAGTTTATTTACTTTGTTAACGATAATCGGTGGGTATATACATATTCCAGTCGGTTATATTTGCTTTACTTTTCAAACGTTATTCGTTATGATGTCCGGGCTTTTTTTGGGCGCAAAGGACGGTGCAATTTCGCAAATTGCTTATCTTTTGTTAGGAATGATAGGCTTGCCTGTGTTTGCGCATGGTGGCGGAATTTCTTATGTATTTCAACCGTCGTTTGGATATTTGCTAGGTTTTGTTTTTGGGGCTATAATGGCAGGCGCGCTTTCTAAAAATCAAAATAGAAAGTTGTTTTTGTGGTTTGATTTAATAGTTTCTTTGATTGTGGTTTATATTATAGGAATTGCATACCAAACGGTAATACTCTTGTTTGTAAACGGACTTGCGCCACAAGCAGTAGCAATTGCGCTCACAACCGTTGCCATATTGTTCGTAGTAGATTGTTTCTTGTTGTATTTGGTAACCTTAATTTATCCTAAAATTAAAAAGATAATAAATTAAAGGATATGAAAACCCCATCGCAATAATGCGACGGGGTTTTATCGTTAAATCTTAAATTATGCTTTGCCGTTGCAACCGAGAACATTAACAAGTTTATGCTTAACGCATTCCTTGATAAGCGTACGAGCAGGGCTAAGGTATTGACGGGGGTCAAAGTGAGCAGGATTTTCAACGAAGTGCTTTCTGATAGCAGCGGTAAATGCAAGACGAAGGTCGGAGTCGATATTGATCTTACATACAGCCATAGATGCAGCCTTTCTAAGCATATCTTCGGGAACGCCCTTAGCACCAGGCATCATGCCACCGAATTCATTGATAATGTCAACGTATTCGGGAATAACGGAAGATGCACCGTGAAGTACGATGGGGAACTTGGGAAGACGCTTTCCAACTTCTTCCAAAATATCAAAGCGAAGCATAGCATCGCCCTTGAACTTATAAGCACCGTGCGAAGTACCGATAGCAATTGCAAGAGAGTCAACACCCGTTTTTTGAACGAATTCTTCTACTTGTGCAGGATCGGTATAGCAAGCGTTTTCAGCGGAAACGTTAACGTCATCTTCAATACCAGCAAGACGACCAAGTTCAGCCTCAACTACAACGCCGTGATCGTGAGCATACTTAACTACTTGGGAAGTGATCTTAATGTTTTCTTCGAAAGAGTGGTGAGATGCGTCAATCATAACGGAAGTGAAACCGTCGTCGATTGCAGACTTACAAAGGTCGTAAGTGTCACCATGGTCAAGGTGAAGAGCAATAGGAAGACCAGAGTCATCAACAGCCGCTTCAACAAGTTTTTTAAGGTACTTGGGATTAGCGTACTTTCTTGCACCGCTAGAAACCTGAAGGATAAGGGGAGCGTTTTCTTCCTTACCTGCTTCAACGATACCTTGAATCATTTCCATGTTGTTTACGTTAAAAGCACCGATAGCATAGTTGCCGTCATAAGCTTTAGCGAACATTTCTTTTGTTGTTACTAATGGCATAACAAACCTCCAAAAAAATCTTACCCGTATATTATACAACATAAAAAAATATTTGACTAGCGTTTTTGGGTAAATAAATGATTAAAATTTATTTTAATGATAAAATTTATTTTAATGATTGACTTTTTCCTTTAATAATAATATAATTGCTATGGTAACTTAAAAAAGGAGAGTAAAAATGTTAGATCCTAGAATTTCTATTTTAGCAAAAAATTTAGTAAACTATTCTATTTCTGCAAAAAAAAGCGACAAAGTGCTTATTGAGGCAAACGACCTTGATTCGCCCCTTATCGTAAGTTTGGTAAAAGAGATAAGAAAAGTGGGTGCTTATGCGTTCGTAGAACTTTTTGATTCAAAAGTACAACGTGAACTTATGATGCACGCTGACGAAACTTATTGCACGCTTTTGGCAAAGTACGACAGAGTAAGAATGGAAGATATGGATTGCTATATCGGTATTAGAGCGAGCAAGAACTCGTTTGAAAGTAGTGACGTTCCTTCTGAAAATAAGGAACTTTATTCCCGTCTTTACGGTCATCCTATTCATCACGAACTTCGCGTGTGCAAAACGCGTTGGGTAATACTTCGTTATCCTAACGAGGCTATGAGTCAACTTTCGGGAATGAGTACTGAAAAGTTTGAAGATTTCTACTTTAACGTATGCAACCTTGACTACTCGAAGATGGACAAGGCTATGAATCCGCTTGTTGAACTTATGAACAAGACGGACAAAGTGAGAATTGTTGCAAAAGATACTGACCTTACCTTCTCGATTAAAGGTATTAACGCCGTAAAATGTAGTGGTCAATGCAATATTCCCGACGGCGAAGTTTATACTGCGCCTGTAAAAGATAGCGTAAACGGTGTAATTACTTACAATGCACCGTCTATTGAAAACTCTATTAAGTTTGAAAACGTTCGTCTTGAATTTAAGGACGGAAAGATCATCAATGCTACGGCAAACTACACGGATGCAGTAAACAAGATTTTTGATACTGACGAAGGCGCTAGATACGTTGGTGAGTTTGCAATCGGCGTAAATCCGTACGTAGTTTCGCCTAT
>JAZOUI010000009.1:0-2052 GCA_045658145.1 Pumilibacteraceae bacterium | reverse complement strand
GTTTTGGTTGTTTCCATTTTGGCAAAATTCGGCTTATTTTTCTACTACCGCATTACGGCAAAGCGCATCAATTCAGATATACTAAAAGCAACGTCAATAGATAGTTTAAGTGACTGCATTTCCACTTCAGTCGTACTAATAACCGTAATTATTGGTAGCACTACGGGAATAAATATTGACGCTTATGCGAGTATTTTGGTTGCTTTGTTTATTGCTTACTCGGGTATCGGCGTACTAAAAGAAACGTTGTCAAAACTTATCGGTCAAGCGCCTGATGAACAAATGATTAATTTTATAAAAGAAAAAATTCTTTCTCGCGAAGGCGTGCTTGGTATTCACGACGTATCCGTGTACTGCTATGGCCCTAATAAATATTTTGCTAGCGTGCACGTAGAAGTAGACGCTAACGTTGACGTATTAAAATCACACGAGATGGTGGACGATATTGAACGAGAATTTGCTAAAGAAACGAATATTATTTTAACTGGTCATCTAGATCCTATTATCACGGACGATGAAGAAGTTAACTGGTTGCGTAGCAAAACTGAACAATTCGTTAAAAATATTGATGCGAGATTTTCTATTCACGATTTTAGAATGGTTCGTGGCGACCGACATACACACGTCCTATTCGACGTCGCCGTACCTTTTGACACCACTCTCTCCCACCAAGAAATAAAAAAACAGTTAGAAAACGACATAACTGCTTGTAACGAAAAATATTGTTCCATAATCACTATAGAACATTCACTTTAATTATTAAAAAAGAAACAGCCCCTTGGACATCCAAAGGACTGTTTTTAATTTTATTCATTTTCGTTAGTGTCGGTTATAGACAAGCCACGGGGCGACGTTCCGTAATATTCTTTATATATACGGTGGAATGTTGCAACAGACCTAAATCCGCACAATTTTGCAATTTCAGCAACGGATTTGTGTCTATTTTTCTTTTCTTGGATAAGAAAAGCCGCTTTTCTAACTCTTACTTCGTTGACGAAACGACGTAAATCTTTACCTACGTATTTACTGAAAATGTGAGATATGGTCATAGGAACGTATCCAAATTCATCAGCCAAAGTGTTAAGCGTAATAACTTTTTCGGAATTTTCGTATATGTAACGAATCAATGCCGAAACTTTAGAATTAGCCATGCGCTCAGTCCTATGGAACGTACATCCACGTACTAAACTACCTATAATTAGGTTTGCCGTTGCCTTTTTCTCGTAGTAATTTAATTCGTCTACGGTTTTGTTAACGTATGCAATGTAATCACAAATCTTTTTGCGAATATCTGCGTCTTGTACAAGCGTATCAAATTCGTAGTCACCCGACTTGCGATAAAAATCACTAATAAATTCTCCGCCCATTAAAACGCCGATCGCTTTCGTGCCAGGTTGGGGAATAATCGTGTGAATAGCAAAAGAATTGATTATTGCTACTTCATTTTCGCCGACAACGTAATCTTCGCCAGCAACGTTTACTTGGAGCGAACCTTTAACTACACCTATAATTTCAGTATAGGGTTCTGTTCTTACGTAAACAGGTTCATTTTCGATACGAATACCAAAGTAATCGTATTCAGATGCAATTTCTCCTGCAATCCTACGACGGATTTCAAGTCTACTATTACTAAATTCTTGATTCATAATTGTACCTTCAAAATTTATATTTGATTGGAGAGGTTGGTCTCGCGTGTTTGAGTATTAAAAAAAATTCTCTCTTAACCAAGCTATAATATGATTGACACAATCAATTAAGCTATTAGTCAACGTTGTTTTGTTTATGCTACCAACAAATAAACAAGTGCAAATACTGCTACGGCAAAGATAACTGCCATAATAATCGTATTAGTTACTGCTCTTTTGTACTCGGGAGCGCGATGGTTGATTTTGGACAAAAGCACTTTTACCGTGCTAACAAGTGCAAGTACACATGCCAAAATATACACGCCAAAACCGATTGCAAGTACTACTTTGGACGTTGCGTAAGATGACATAGACACGAACAATCCTACTAAAATAACGATTGCTCCGCAAACCATCAAAATATCGC
>JAZOUI010000008.1:0-5068 GCA_045658145.1 Pumilibacteraceae bacterium | reverse complement strand
CACTTCGTCGTATTCGCCCTTGTTTATTTTTTCCACTTCCCACTCAGACACAACCGAAACTTCTGCGCCAAAGTGAAAACGCCCTTTAAGTGACGGGTACTTTTCCAAAATTTCGTCGTACGCTTTTCTCGAACGGCGTATATCGTCCTCTTGGATTATCGTGTGAATATGGTCGCTTACGCCAAAATCGGTTATGCCGTTTTGCACCTGCTCGTTAACCAAATCTTCCATAGTCATACACGCTTGGTCACAACTAAATTCGGTATGAATATGCCAGTCGCTAGTTATCTTTTTCATTTCAGTTCAAATTCCCCTAACGTAGTCGATAAAACGTAATCTTGCTTAATTTCGCGTAGTTTCGCCATATGTGGCTGAGCGATATGTACCTTTTGATGCTCGGCACTTTCCCAAGCCTCAATAAGTAAAATTTCGTTCTTATCCTTTTCGGAATAATAATAATCGTAGCGTATGCATCCGTCTTCAGCGCGCACAGCGTCCACTATCCCTTCCGCTTTTACTTTCTCAATAAACTGCTCTCTTTTGCCGTCCACCGTCTTAAAAACGACGTAAATTGTGTACATATTTACTCCTTTTGTCACGTCTTCGTCCGTACGTCCCATCGAAATTGTGACGTAAATTAATTTTTGACGCACTCATCATTTATTATGTTCGTTCAATATTTACCGTAATTAATTATACTACTATACGAATAAATTGTCAACAATTAAAAACGACAAATAATAATTATATTAAAAACGACAGGTACGTACCCTGCCGTTTTTGTTTAGTTTCTGAATTCTTCAAGTACTTGTTTAAGCAAAACGGGATTGTCAGTCATAATGCAGTCAACGCCCATTTTGATAAGCATGCGCATTTCGTTGGCGTCGTTTATCGTCCAGTACTGCACGGCGATATTTCTACGGTGTGCTCTATCCACTATTCCTTGATTGTCAAGCGGAATTTCAATGCCCACGTCATAAGAAAGCGGGATTTGCAAACAAGCAAAGTCACCGTCGTCAAAAATGTTTACGCCAAGATAATGAGTAATAATGAACTTTGCAGCCGAGCCGGTAGGCGCGCCACGAAGAAGGTGCGGATAGTTAGTCTTAAGCTCCACTTCTATTTCGTCGTTAAACGTACCGATTACGATTTGGTTTTTGTAACCGGGGTATCTATCCAAGGTTTTAGATAAAATCTCGCAAGCCTTTTTGCCCTTTTCGCCACCGTTTTTGATTTCCACTATAAACATCAGATCTGGATGCGAGGTGTAAAATTCGTCGAAAAGTTGCTCGATGGTCGCAATTTGAAGACCACGTTCCTCCAAATTCGTGACGTCTTTATAAATTCGGTCGCCATTTTCATCCTCAAAATAATAACCGAAATTATACTGACGAAGCTCGTCAAGCGTCATATCAGAAATGTAATGACGGTTACTTTTCGTCTTACAAAGCTCCTTTACTTCGTCAAAAGAGATATCGCCGTTCACGTTGCAAGTTTCGTCGATATAGC
Source organism: Pumilibacteraceae bacterium (assembly GCA_045658145.1). Classification (GTDB taxonomy): domain Bacteria; phylum Bacillota; class Clostridia; order Christensenellales; family Pumilibacteraceae; genus UBA10677. The sequence continues at coordinate 3,559 of JAZOUI010000008.1, read as the reverse complement.
TGTCGTGGTTATATACGAGATAACCGTCTTTCGTAAGATACAAGTCGCTCTCGATAATATCCACGCCTATCGTCGTAACTGCCTCACGAAAGGCAAGCATAGTGTTTTCAGGATTGTTTTCGCCACCACCACGGTGCGCTGCTATCATAGGAAGTTCGCCTTTTCCAACGATAAACGGGTTGTTTTCCACGTTCTTTTTAGGCGGAATCACGTTGATTACAACGAAAAACAAAACGAGCGTCGCAACTATTATACCTATTACTTTTAGCGCAGTATGTTTTTTCTTCATAAATTTTACCTCGTACAAATATACGCTTATTCTAACACTTTTTTACATTTTTGTCAAGAATATAACAGTAAAAACGGAGCATAACGTTATGCCCCGTTTTGTTTTTAACCCCTGAAAGTTTCTACTTTTTCTATATTACCGTCCTTGAAAGTTGCCGTGTAATAAAAGTAAGTGTTTTTCCTTTCCTCTACGGGCACGGTAAAATCAAAAGTCACGGGAGCAAGGTTGTAAATTTTCAAGTTCCCCTTCTCCGTTTGCTTTTCGTAAAAATTCTGGACGTGCGTGTGCCCTTCGAAGATATATACGGGCAAACCGTAGCGCAAAAATTCGTTTGCCATTTCCGTGCGCGCATCCTCATTAATGTCCTTAAAAGCGACGTGACTAATCCAAACGATACTTTTCGTACTACTTTTAACTTTGGCTTTCAACTCGTCACTCACCCACTTGATTTGAGTAGACGGGAAAATGAAGTCGGTGGACTTTCGCATAATTTCGGGCGCATCCGAGCCACTAACGCGATCAAAGCTCGCGTCCACCGCCACGAATAAAACCTCGCCCAGCTCAAACGAATAGACGCTACCCACGCCCTCGACGTAAGGAATAAATTTACTTAATTTACTCTTTTGAATAAAAGCAGTTTCGTGATTGCCAACGACTCCAAACAAGGTTTTTTTCTTGATTTCACCGTCGTAAGGATGCAAGCCCTTGGTTTTCACGAATTCAACACCCTGCTCGTACAGCGCAGGCGACTCGTCGCGCAAAAAGTCCACGAAATCCCCGAGGCTGATATAGTGATCGCTATCGGGCGTTGCGTCAATGATTTTATTCAGTTTACACAAGCTTTGCGTACCGTTAAAATAAACGTCACGGTCCTCGTCAGAATAATGTAAATCCGTAAAAAAAGTTATTTTCATATTTTCCCTCACGTTAAAATTTTTCTCAAAGTTACTACGAAATAATAACACAAATGCTACTATATGTCAATTATCCTTGCATTGTTTTTTTCGTTTTGACCGTTAAAATCGCGCAATTATTTAAAACAGCGCAGTACGTACCCTTTCGTTTTTAATAATCTACTTTTTCTTTCTGCGTCTAAATACGTGTCTAACTCTTACAATTTCTTCAACGTATCCTCCGTTACATTCCTCCGGCAAAACCAAATTGCCTTTTAAATACTCGTCAAACTTATATTTCTTAATTTCTCGCATTTGCGGAGCAAACCATACAAAATACGCCACGAATGCAATTCCACCGTCTCGTCTAATAGACATATGTCTACCTGCTCTGTGTTTTCTGGGATTTATTTCTTCTCCACCAACCCATTTACATCCAAGACCTTTTGCCCACTTCATAAATTTTTTACTATCTCTATCTGAAATAGAAAACCAAACCCTGTCATCGTCACCACAAACATCTTTATAAGACGTAAACAACTTTTCTTCCATAAATAAAAAATCTCCTTGTTCTTCCACAAAGAGACACGAAAAAAGACCCATCGATACAATGAGTCTTACGCGCGATATTCAACCCATCGTTCAGCCTTTAGCACCTTAACTTCTCGTCAGGTTGCTGTGCGGTCATCGGGGCTGTCCCTTACGCACTCTTTATGGTAATTTTATTATAACGCACGTTTTCGCATTTGTCAACGATTTTTAATAGATTTCAAAAATTTTTATAATTCGCTATAAAAAAGCAAAAATGGCAAGGTACGTACCCTGCCGTTTTGCATTTTAGCCTTTATTCTTTTCCGTAATATTCATCCAAAACTTCCGATACGACTTTTGACCAGGTAATTAAGTTTTCGGGTTTGTTCGAAACCGTGCTTATATCTTTTAGTGTAAATTCAACGGGGCATCCGTACTTTTGGCAAAGTTTTACAGTCGTTTCCGTCTCTTTTCTAATCAAATCAGCATCAACGGTTGTTGCAACAAAAGCAGGGTTGGGCTTACGAGAATAAACGTATTTTCCACCCATCCACTCCGCCATAGTTTCTTCGTTTGCCCACGGCACAACGCCTATTTTACGAAGGTTAGGAATTTTACTGATAACGTTTAATTTCCTATGCAAAGGCTCACAACAACCATAATAAGTATAAGCGTATCTGTCAGCGATTTGAAGTGAATAATTAACGTCGAATTCTTCTTGCATTTCGGGCGAAATCTCCGAAAAGCCTTGCGCCATCGAGCGATACCAAGTAGCCTTCCATCCGTCCTTTGCTAAGCCCGAAACGTACGCGGAAGTACAATGCAAACTAGGCGAAGTCGGATCAACGTGCAAATTGTTTTCAACGAAATCCATTTCCGCTTTTACAATATCCAAATAGCGCTGTCGAATCGCGTGCAAATACTCTGGTCTATCATAAAAATCATAAATTACGTTTTCCAGTCCACGCAAACGAACTATTTTGTCCCACGCCGCGTCGTACATATATCCACGTCCGCACAACCGCACTTCCATTGTGTCGCCCAAAAGGTCGGTATAGATAGCCATCATTTTCTCATCAACGTCGGGACGTGCCGTAAACGTAGGTATCTTTATCAAATCAAGGCTTTCTTCATCTTCTAAAACGTCACGATACGAGTGCGACACGATATTATTCTTATCGTCCGTCCGTAAAATATTTTCTTGCATATCTATGCCGATTCCCGACGAATCGTACGCCATAGTCACACGATAAAAAGGCTCAAACAACGTATCCGCACAAAAATGCTTGCGACGATAAATCGCAGTCCTTAAATTCATTTCAACGCGACGCGCAACGTCATCTTCACATACGCAAGTAAGTTCGTCATCAATATTTATCTGATACCACGGGATTTCATCAATAAGCACAGGTGGGCGAACAAGTTTTAAGTCGTTAGTGTATAGCATACGCTTATTCATCTTTTGCTGTCTTTCATCAGTAGCAAATTCCATATAGCGTTTTGCAAGTTCGCGCACAATTTCCCTATCACGTTGATTCATAATATTACCCCTTTTTTCAATTATTAATAACGCTATGACAATTATAGCACACTAACCATTGTCCGTCAACGTATTTCTCAATATTTATTTTTCACAAGTGTATTTCATCATACAACCTCACAAAAACAAAAAACGGCATACAACGTGGTATGCCGTTTTATATTTATTTAGTTGAAATTAGTCGAGTTGAGGACCTGCTTTTACAAGCGCCTTACCTGCATCGTTGCCAGTGTATTTAGCAAAGTTCTTAACGAAACGACCTGCAAGGTCCTTTGCCTTTCCTTCCCAAACAGCCGTATCAGCATA
>JAZOUI010000007.1:0-2636 GCA_045658145.1 Pumilibacteraceae bacterium | reverse complement strand
GATACTTCGGCAAAAGCCGTGTATTAAAATAATTTTTTATAGGAGTGTTTCTTATGAGTGAAGACATGAACAACAACGTTCAAGAAACCACCGAAACGAAAGAAACCCAACCAAAAAAGAGTTGTGGTTTTGACAAACTTTTCGGTATCACGGCTCGCGGAAGCTCCGTTAAGACTGAAATCGTTGCAGGTATCGTTACTTTCCTTGCAATGTGCTACATCTTGACGGTTAACCCCAACCAGTTCTTCTATGCAGGTACTGCTGACGGAAGATGGACCGCCGTGTTTATGGCAACTGCGTTCGGTGCTATTATCGGTACGCTTTTGATGGCTTTCTTGGCAAAACTTCCCCTTGCGCAAGCTCCCGGTATGGGACTTAACTCGCTAGTTGGTACTATTATCGGTGGTGGCATTGGCTCATTCAGTACTTACGTATTTGAATTCAGCCTTGCTAACGCTATGGCAATGGTACTTATCTCGGGTGTGCTTTTCTTTGTTCTTTCGGTTATTTCGATTAAAGGAAAATCGCTTCGTCAATATATTTTCGAAGGTATCCCGGCAGGAATCCGAACGGCTATTCCCGTAGGTATCGGCTTGTTTATTGCGTACATTGGTTTCCAAAACGCAGGCGTTATCGTAACCAACGGCTTTACCCAAGTAGGTATGATTGACTTTACGAACTGGGCTGAACAACTTAAAAACTGGGGTCAATTGATTCCTGGTGCTGTTCCTGGTGAGTCTATTCAAATCAACGCTGTTTATACTACCGTTCAATCCGCAATCGTTTGCTTGGTAGGACTTCTTCTTATTGCAGTTCTTTCGCATTGCAAAGTTAAGGGTGCTATCATCTTTGGTATCTTGGGTGCAACCCTTCTTGGTATTCCCCTTGGCGTTACCAACGTTAACATCATTACTGGTTCTGAATCTGGTATTTCTTGGGCGTTCTGGGAAAACTTCGCTAACTACTTCAGCTTTGGCGAAAACGGCGTATTCGGTATCGCATTTACCGGATTTGGTTTCCCCGAAGGTTCTCTCTTCACTGTAATCATGCTTATCATTTCTATGTGCATGATCGATATGTTTGATACGATGGGTACTTGCGTAGGTTGCTGTTCCGCTGCAGGTCTTATGGATGAAAAGGGCGTTCCCCTTAACTACGATAAGATTATGTATGCTGACTCCATTGCTACCTGCACGGGTGCTATGCTTGGTACTTCTACCGTAACGACTTTCGTTGAATCGGGCGCAGGCGTAGCAGCAGGCGGAAAGACCGGTCTTACCGCTCTTACTACTGCAGTTATGTTCTTCCTTGCAATCTTCCTTCTTCCCGTATTCGCTATGATCCCCAGCGCAGCTGCTGCATCTGCACTTCTTTACGTTGGCGTTCTCATGATGAAGGGTGTTAAGAACATTGATTTCAGCGATATTCGTACTGCAGTACCTTCCTTCCTTGCAATCGCAATTATGCCCCTTGGCTATTCGATTACGAAGGGTATCGGTATGGCTATCCTTACTTACGTTATCATCAGCGTATTTGCTTACGTTATTGATATCATTAAGTACGCAGTATCTAAGAAAGAAGACAAAGTTAAACCCGCTTGGAATGTTTCTATCGTTACGATTATCGTAGCAGCACTTTTCGTGGTTTACTTCTTCGTTCCCACCGTACTTTAATTTTCGGCTAATCTAAAAGATTAACATAAAACAGAAGGAGTTCGGCGCTAATTGCCCGGGCTCTTTTTGTTTTTTTGGTCGCACTCAAAATATCTATTTATTTTGTGACTATAAAATACTTCGTCTTACTTCGCGTCTTGCTCGGTTACGTACGCTCCGTGTACGCGCCCTCGCAATGCGCTCGTAATACTCGCATTTTATCACGTCACAATTATAAATATCTATTTTTCGTGCTCCCTTGCGCACTCGCTCCGTGCAATTTTATTCTTGCTACAAAATACGTTTGTAATGCGTGCATTTTGTGACGCAATAATAACAATTATCCGTCGTTCGCACTCCCTTGGTGCGCTCGCTCCGTGTAATTTTATTCTTATGGTTGTATAATAATAACATTTTTTAAAAATTTATGTATATTATAATGAATTTATTGACATGAGAAAAGTAATGTGCTAAAATAACCGCAAAGCAATAAATAGGCAAATTTCGTGATAATAGGGGCGAAATGCTTTACTCAATCGCTTAATCTTTTAAAAGGCAGGTAAATGCTATGTTTAAAAATCAATATCTTAACGAACTTATGGAAAGGGTAGAAAAGAGAAACCCGAACGAGCCTGAATTTCATCAGACCGTAAAAGAAGTGCTTGAATCTATCGAGCCCGTTGTTACCGCTAATCCCGAATACATTACTTCGGGCGTGTTGGAACGTATGGTTGAACCCGAGCGCATTATTAAATTCCGTGTTCCTTGGGTGGACGACAACGGTAAAGTTCAGGTAAACAGAGGCTTTAGAATTCAGTTCAATAGCGCAATTGGACCTTACAAGGGTGGACTTCGTTTCCATCCGTCCGTAAACGAAAGTATCATTAAATTCCTTGGCTTTGAGCAGACTTTCAAAAACAGCCTTACTACGCTCCCTATGGGTGGTGGTAAAGGTGGCGCTGACTTCGATCCCAAGGGTAAGTC
>JAZOUI010000006.1:0-3856 GCA_045658145.1 Pumilibacteraceae bacterium | reverse complement strand
CGTTTATATCAATCCGGGCGAAAAAGTTATTCGTCATTTTGCCCACTATAACGAAAAATATCCTTTGCATGTTTGGGGAACTTCGCCTATCATTGAAGGTGTTGATGGCGAAGTCGTTGCTACGCTTTCCCTTCCTTATACGCACCGTGGCGAACTTAGATTTGCAGCGATCCACTCCGATCCCCCGGGAAAGAGCACGGATATTCCTGCAATCGTCGTTAAAAATTACGGCAAAGGAAAGGTTATTTGGTCGGCTATGCCTATCGAGTGTAATGAACTTTATGACTACAAGCATATTCTTATGAATTTGTTTGGCGACGTGTTCGCCTTTGATAGTATTCTTCGCTCGGATGCGCCTGACGACGTGGAAATCACCGTGTTTGATGACAAAGACAGTTTGTTTGTTAACGCCGTGCTTATGAACACTCGCTTTAAGGCAAGAAAAGTGGAAGAATTTGTCGTTTCGCTCAAAACGGCTCAGCCTAAAAAAGTTTTGTGTTTACCCGAAAAAGAAAGCGTGCCTTTCACTTACGAAAACGGCAGAGTAACCTTTACCATCAGCGATATGAAGATTTTCAAAATGTACGAAATCAAACTTTAACTTAAATTTTTGGTGGTGCAAATATGTTTGAGCAATCACTTAACGGCGAGTGGAAAATAGAATTACAAAGAAAAGGGATTGTTTTAAATGGCAAAATACCAGGGGACGTACACGACGATTTGGTAAAATCGGGACTTATCCCCAATCCCCATTTTGATGTAAACGCCCGTCAAAGCTACTTTATCAGTAGCGAGCCTATAACCTATACGAAAACATTTGTAGCGCAAAAAGATTTTAGATGCACGCGCCTTTGTTTAGAGGGCGTGGACGGTTTTGCTGACGTTTATCTTAATGGAGTAAAGGTTAAGCGAGTGGAAAACGCTTTTCGCCGTTATGCATTACCCGTGAACAATTTGCTTGTTTCTGGCGAGCAAAACGAAATCAAAATCGTTTTTACACCCGTTGACGAAGTGCTTGGCGAACGCGTTGACGAACTTGCAGGGTGGAAAGAAAAGCGAGTATTTATGCGCAAGCCCCAGTATAATTTTGGTTGGGACTGGGCGTTGCCTATGCCGGGCGTGGGCGTGTTTGGATACGTAAAAATTGAATACGACTACGAGTACGAAATTATTGATTATAGCGTAAAAACTACGCTTTCTGGAAGGCTTGATTTTGACTTCGAAGTAAGCCCCAATGCTTACGAGCGTGGCTACGAAATCGAGGTAAAAGTTTTCGGTCACGGTGAGGAGCATTCTTTCACGATAAATAGAAAACAACACCGTACGTATGGTCACGTTTTGCTCAAAAACCCAAAACTTTGGTGGCCAAACGGCTATGGCGAACAACCGCTTTACGACTACAAAATAGCCTTACTTATTGAAGGAAAAAAAGTACAGGATATAACTGGAAAAGTAGGAATTAAGCAAGTTGAACTTTTAGAAGAACCCTTTACGGAAGAGGCAGGCGACGGCTATTCTTTTTGGCTTATTGTAAATGGCGAAAGGGTATTTATCAAGGGTGGAAACTGGATTCCTATGGAACTTTGGCCGGGCAAGATTGACGAGCGTGATTACGAATTTCAAATCAAGATGTCGAAGTTCGCTAACTTCAATATGTTGCGCGTATGGGGTGGTGGAATTTACGAAAAGGAACGCTTTTACGATCTTTGCGACCAGTACGGAATTTTGGTGTGGCAAGATTTTATGTTTGCTAGCGCAGGATATCCTGCGACCAGACTTCGTGACGAGATTATAAGAGAGGCGAATTACCAAATAAAACGCCTTCGCAACCGCGCTTGCTTAGCGTTGTGGTGTGGTTGTAACGAGGATTTTAATTCGTGGGAATACGTTTGTAACGATGCCGACAGCCGTGAAATGCACGACGTAACTTCTTTAAATGTGGCTGACGCGCAAAGTGATACGGGCGTTTACACGGGTAGCAAAAGTGCAAAAATCGTGCGAAAAGAAGAAGATCCTTTCCTTTATTCAATGTTACTTCGTGGGCTTGTAGGCAAGTTGTCACCAATTGTGCCTTTCGTTGAGAGTAGCCCGATGTCAAAGGATGATTGTGGAAATATGGGGCAATCTGGCAATAGCCATATTTCGTGCTGGAAGTATTCTTTGGCAAAAATTTTCGTAACTCATGAACCTTTTACTTCGTGGCGTGAACATTTTGATACCGTTTGCTCGTTTGACTCCGAATTTTGCGACCAAGGACCTTGTTCGGTTAAATATCTAAAATCCTTTATGGCAAAAGAAAATCATTGGCCACCCAACGACGCGTGGATTTACCATATTCAGCGTGGACATTGTAATTTGCCACATTATGAGCAAACGTTAAAAATCGTAGGCAAAGAATGGGGCGAAATTGACAGTTTACAAAAATACGTTAAGTTCGGTCAGGCAAATCATCTTGAAATGATGCGTTCAGAGTTTGAATCGGCACGTTTTGATTACCCCAACAATGGCGGTACAATGATGTGGATGCAAAACGACTGCTGGCCCACGGCAAACTGGTCTATAATTGATTATGATAAAAATCCCAAGCCCTGCTACTATTCGGCAAAACGCGCTTGCGAAAAATTTTTGCCTATAATTTTTGAAAGAAAAGGCATAATTTATTTTGCTTTTAGTAACAATTCGCTAGAAAGTGGACAAATTGTCGCTACGTTTGGCGAGCGTACTTTCGATAAGCAAAACATTACTCAAACCGTAAAAACCGTATCGTTTAATAAATGCGAAACGGTTAGGTTTGGAGAAATTAAAAAAAGTGAATTAAACGAAAAAACGAATTATTTATACTTATCCGTAAATATAAATGGACAAGTGTACGATTCGCAAGTTTATTTCCCGTTTGTATGGAAAGATATTCATTTGCCCGTACCTGATTACAAGGCAAGCGTTACGGGAATAGAGGAAATTGACGGTGTCTACCGTGCGCAAATTTTTGTCAAAGCAAACACCTTCGTGCGCCTTTTCCACGTGATTGCAAAGGACAATCTTAATCCCATTTTAAGCGACAATTACTTCGATATGGAAAATGGCGACGAGAAAGCTTTGTACGCTTACTTTACTAAAAAGCCGAAACTCTCGGATATCCTTTTTGGTGATTTCACAACCGACTGGGAATAATAAAAAAGTTAAAACGGACTATGTGTTTTAGTCCGTTTTTATATTATAAGTTAGTATTTAATAGTAACAATCAAGCATCATTTTTATGAAATGCTCGGTTAGTGGGACTATCGTCCCCTTACCGTAAGCACATAAAGTTATAGTACAGCCTTGTGGCGTGCAACTGACGATTATGTTATAGCAAATAGTATTGCAAATAAAGCAAAAATACGAAACAGGCTATGCCTGCGCCTTGTACTCGCATTCGCTCGTGTAACTGCTAACGCAGTTATAGCGGGGACTGTCGTCTCCTTACCGTAAGCACAAAAAAATATCCATACCCTGTTGGGTATGGATATTTTTGGTGCCGCCGGTCGGGGTCGAACCGACACGGTATCACTACCGCGGGATTTTGAGTCCCGTGCGTCTGCCAATTTCACCACGGCGGCATATAAATAAAGGTTTTAATGCAACGAAAAGCAATAAAATTTTCGCTTGCTGTAATATAATAACATATTCCGAACGATTTGGCAAGCAAATGATTGATAATTTTTTTAAAAGGTTGTATAATAAAAGAGAAAAAAGCAAGGAGAACGTGGAATTGATGGAAAATTTATTATTAATAGACGGCAACAGTCTTATAAATCGCGCGTTTTATGCTTTGCCACCACTTAACAATAGCAAAGGTCAGCCCACACAAGCGGTG
>JAZOUI010000005.1:0-1572 GCA_045658145.1 Pumilibacteraceae bacterium | reverse complement strand
TTGTAGGACCTTCGCTCCGTCCTATTGAAAACGTACGTGTTTTAGGACCGGTAAGAGGTAAGTCGCAAGTCGAAATTTCGGCGACGGATTCTTACGTGCTTAAAGTAAAACCGCCTGTGCGTGAATCGGGTAATATAACTGGTTCAGCAGGAATAACCATAATCGGACCAAAAGGAACTGTAACGCTGAAAGAAGGTTGCATTATAGCGAATAGACATATTCATATGTCACCTTCGGACGGACAGGCTTTTGGAGTGAAGGACGGCGACTTTGTTACGGTAGACGTTTTTGGTAAACGTCGCACTCGTTGGTACGACGTTCAGGTTCGTGTTAGCCCTGATTTTAGATTAGAAATGCACGTTGATACGGATGATGCAAACGCTACGGGTATAGGCAACGGTCACAAAGTACAAATCGTTAAGGAGAAGTAAAGTGTTAAGAGGAATTATCAGAGGAAACATAGTTTCCACAAGAAAGCAGGAGTCGTTGGTAGGTTCTAAGTTCATGGAAGTAGAGATTATGGAGAACGGTAACCTTACCGGCAAATATCTTATTGCCGTTGATAGCGTAGGTGCAGGTATCGGTGAAACGGTACTTATCACTACGGGTAGTTCGGCACGTTTGGCGCTCCATAATACTAGCGCGCCTTGTGATGCAGTAATTGTAGGTATCGTAGACTAACTTAATTTTTTTGCGGGAGTAGTATAGGCATAAATGAACGTTAAGGATATAATGAAAAAAGCAGGTATCGTCGGTGCTGGTGGCGCGGGTTTCCCTTCTTATGCAAAGATTGCTGAAGGGGCTGATTTGCTCGTGGTCAACGGCGCAGAGTGTGAACCGCTTTTTTATACCGATTACTTTTTGATGCTCCGTCAAATGCCTATGATTTTAGCAGGTGTCCGTAAGGTTTTAGAAGATACGGGTATTTCAAACGCCCTATTTTGCATAAAAGAACACAGCGCTAAAAAGTTAGGTTTAAATGACGGCGATAAACTCGCGCAAAACGTTTATCTTAAAGTATTACCCGACGTTTATCCGCTTGGTGACGAAATAAGTCTTATTTATCAAGCGACGGGTAGATTGATTCGTCCGGGTAATTTGCCCATAAGTAAGGGCGTAATCGTGTATAACGTCGAGACGTTATATAACTTAGGACTTGCGGTGAAACATTCCGCAAAAGTAACTATGAAATGGCTGACAATCGGTGGAGAAGTGCCACAGCCTTTTGTTATAAGAGTGCCGATAGGTGCGCCGATTGCAGATATTTTCGCTAAATATTCGATAACAATTCCCGAAGGTTACGTCGTTTTAGACGGTGGACCGAGTATGGGAAAGATTATAAATCCTAATAGGGCAGTCGTTACAAAGACGACCAAAGGAATTTTAATTCTGCCCGAAGAAACGCAATCAGTTCAAGCCAAATTGCTAAATGGCGAAAAATCAATCGCTAGAGCAGAAACGGCTTGTTGTCAATGTACTCGCTGTACGGATATGTGTCCCCGTGCGCTACTTGGATATCCCCTTGAACCGCACAAAATGGTACGCACGTCTCCGGGCGCTGTAAAGTTTAAT
>JAZOUI010000004.1:0-2700 GCA_045658145.1 Pumilibacteraceae bacterium | reverse complement strand
TGCTCCAAGTGCCATCCCTTCTATACCGGAAAGCAAAAGCAGGTAGAAACGGGCGGACGTATCGACAAATTCAATCGTCGTTACGGCAAATAATCATTTTTGCAAATTAAGCAGTAAAACCATACCTTTTGCCAACGGCATCGGGTATGGTTTTGTTTTTATTTAGGTTTGTCGTAATATTTTATTGATTTAGATTTTTCTTACGAGGATTAGGCATTGAAAAAAGAAAACAAGACAAATCGTACCTTTATCGGTGGTCAAGCGCTGATGGAAGGTGTTATGATGCAGGGCGCAACGTCTATGGCAATGGCTGTTCGCACGGAAGAGGGCGACGTCTTGGTGGAGACTAAGCGTCTTAAAGGCAAGCGTTGGTATTCGCGCGTGCCTATTTTGCGTGGTTGCGTAGCGTTTGTCAATTCTCTCATCACGGGTACGGGAACTTTACTTCGCTCGGCAGAAGTCATTTACCCCGAAGAAGAAACGCCTAGTAAAGGCGCTTATGCGTTTTCGGCGATTTTGGGTATTTTGATAGCAGTAGGCTTATTTATGTTGCTCCCGTCATATATCGCGTCGCTAATTTTCCCTAACCCTACGGATTTAGGAGTGCTGTGGTACTCGCTGATTGAAGGCGGAATAAGAATTGCGCTGTTCGTTTTGTATTTGTTCGGCGTTTCTAGACTAAAAGATATTCGTCGTACGTTTATGTATCACGGTGCAGAACATCGTACGATTAACTGTTTTGAAAGTGGCGCAGAACTTACGCCCGAAAACGTGCAAAAGTGTTCTACTCGTCATAACCGTTGTGGTACGACTTTCTTGTTCTTTGTTATTATCATTTCAATTTTAGTGTTCTCGCTCGTTACTTGGGTAATGGCAGAACTTGGCTGGGGTGATATCGGAACGTTAGGACGATTTGGCGTAAGAATTGCGCTTTTGCCCCTTGTCGCAGGACTTTCGTACGAACTATTGAAATTTTTGGCAGTTCTTCCCGACAATAAATTCGTTGCGATTTTCCGCGCGCCTGGTCTTGCGCTCCAACGTCTTACCACTTATCCGCCCGAAATTGATATGGCGGAAGTGGCGATTACTAGTTTTAACCTTGTGCGCGAAATGGATGCTAATCCTAATATGGAAACGCGCAAGTTTGGTGAATTCACTATGCCCGAATTAAAGGCTCTCGTTCGCAATCGTTTGTTAAAAGCAGGCATTGAAGAAGAAAGCGAAGTGGACTGGATTATTTGTGCCGCACTTAAAAAGCGCAGGGGCGAACTTGCTACGTTTGGCAAAACGGATATTGCGCAGTACAGAAAGGTGGCTAGTTTTGTTAAGAAGAGAGAAAGTGGTATTCCACTTGATTATATAACGGGATTTTCCGAGTTTTACGGAATTCGTTTGGCAGTAAACGAAGACGTACTTATTCCCCGTATTGATACTGAAATCGTTGCGGACGAAGTTATTAAATACGTTAATTCGACTGATAAAAAGTTGTCCGTTCTTGACCTTATGACGGGTAGTGGTTGTATCGCCCTTGCCGTAGCGAAAAACACGAGTGCATCTGTGACGGCATCCGATATTTCGGAAAAGGCACTTGCCGTAGCACAGTCTAATTTAAAAGATTGCGCGCAAGTAGTTTTGTCGGACGGGTTTGACAGTATCAGCGAAAAGTTTGACGTAATCGTTTCTAACCCCCCGTACATTGCGTCGGCAGTTGTAGATACGCTTGCTCCCGACGTGACTATTCAGCCCCGTTTGGCGCTTGACGGAGGCGAAGATGGACTTCATCATTATCGCAAAATCGCGATAGACGCCCCCTCTCGTTTGAACGAAAACGGTATGCTTTTCCTTGAGATAGGATATGATCAAAAGGAAAGCGTAACGGCATTTTTGCAACAGCATTTTACGGATATAGTATGTAAAAAGGATTATGCGGGTAACGACCGTATTATTATCGCGAGAAAGAAATAAAGTAGGATAAAATGAACGTAAATAAGTTAGAAAGTATAAAAGCAAAGTTTGATGAACTTACAAAGCAAATCTCCGATCCCGAAGTTATTGCGGATAACAAAGAGTGGACTAAATTAGTTAAGGAACATTCTACAATTCAGCCCGTTGTCGACGCTTACCTTCGCTACGTTGCCACGCAAAAAGAGATTGTGGACTTGACTGAAATGGCGGAGATGGAAGAAGACAAGGAACTTCGTGAAATGGCAAGTGAAGAACTTGATGAAAAGAAGGAAGATCTTGTTAAAATCGAAAACGAACTCAAAATTTTGCTTTTGCCCGTTGACCCTAACGACGATAAGAACGTTATCGTGGAAATAAGAGCAGGTGTTGGTGGCGAAGAGGCGGCGCTTTTTGCAGCCGATCTTATGAGAATGTACAAAATGTTTGCCGAGAAGAACCGTTGGAAGATAGAAGATATCGACGTAAACGAAACTGAACTTGGCGGAATTAAGGAAGTCGTTTTCTCGCTTACGGGCGACAGTTTGTTCTCTAAGCTCAAGTTTGAAAGTGGCGTGCACCGTGTTCAGCGTGTGCCCGATACCGAAACGCAAGGTAGAGTGCATACTTCTGCCGTAACGGTAGCAGTTTTGCCCGAAGTTGAAGACGTGGTTGTAGAAATCAACGAAAAGGACCTTAAAATCGACACCTATCGAAGTGGTGGTGCGGGTGGTCAGCACGTTAACAAAACCGAGTCGG
>JAZOUI010000003.1:0-1593 GCA_045658145.1 Pumilibacteraceae bacterium | reverse complement strand
TCCAACTCTTCCTTCTTGATGCGTTCCTTTTGAAGTGCACGATCTTTAGCAAGTTCAACAGTAGCGTCGATTTTGCGCTGAATATCCTTAAAACGTGCGGACAAAGCGGAAAAAGCGCCCTTATTGCCTTCCTTTTGAGATTGCATTAACGACTTAACTTTATATACGTTTGAAACAAGTCCTTCTTCTGCCTTTTTTACTTCGTTAGCCAAATTACTTTACCTCCGTAACAACCTGATAAGTTCCGTTCTTATTTGTCAAAATGGCTTGAGCCATTTGTTTATCCGTAACTGCAATAACTTTACAGTTAAGTTTATGCACAAGATCTTCCACCAAAGCGCTGTGCGATACAACCGCAGGCACGCTTGGGTTTGTGCGCAATATTTTTTCGCGAGTGTTGAGCGCAAGCGTTTTACACATAATAATTAAGTGTTTCTTTTTGTGATAACGCTCGATTGAGTCAGCACCAAAAATCACTTTGCCGGCTTTGATTGCGAAGCCCAAAATTGACTCTACTTTATCTTTTTGCAATTTCAAACTCCTTTATAAGGTCATCATATACGCTATCTTCAACAGCCATCTTAAAGTTGCGAGAAAGCATTTTTCCTTTCTTGACCTTTTCTATGCACTCTTTTTTCGCGCAAACGTATGCACCGCGTCCATTTTTCTTGCCTGTAAAGTCTAACGAGATGACTCCCTCGGGTGACTTTACAATACGAATCAAATCGTTTTTATCGTGCATTTCTCTACACGCGATACACATTCTTTGAGGCGTCTTTTTTTCTTTCATTACACGCTCCATGAAAATTATTCGATATCGTCAAGATCCTCTGCAAAAATATCTTCGGCGAAAGTTTCTTCACTCTTTACGGGAACTTCTTCTACCGTTTCTTCTACTTCTTCACCGTTTTGAACAAGCGAAGAATAAGGTTTAACGTCAATCTTCCAGCCCGTAAGTTTTGCAGCAAGTCTAGCGTTTTGACCGTCCTTACCGATAGCGAGCGAAAGCATATCGTCCATAACCACTACTCTTGCAGTATGTTCGTCATCATTAGCCTGAACCATAAGAACTTTTGCAGGGCTAAGCGCACGAGCAATAAATTCAAGCGTATCAGCGCACCAGGGGATAATATCAATTTTTTCTCCACCAAGTTCGGAAACAATTGCGTTTACACGCATACCACGGTTACCTACGCATGCACCAACGGGATCAATATTGCTCTCTTCGGTGTAAACAGCCATTTTCGTTCTGTAACCTGCTTCACGAACAATGGACTTGATCGTAACAAGTCCGTTTGCAATTTCAGGAACTTCGATTTCGAAAAGACGTTTTACAAAACCAGGCGCAGTACGGGACACGAAAACCTGCGGTCCTCTAGGTCCGATTTTAATCTTTTTTACGTAAACCTTAACAGCCTTGCCGATAACGTACTTATCGTTAGGCGCTTGGTCTTGGGGCATAAGGATTGCCTCGATATTTTTATTGATTTCAACGTGCACGTTGTCTCCGTCTATACTTCTAACCATACAGGTAATAAGTTCGTCTTCCTTTTGTGAAAGTTCAGCAAAAGCCTGTTCACTTTCAACTTCACG
>JAZOUI010000002.1:0-2434 GCA_045658145.1 Pumilibacteraceae bacterium | reverse complement strand
ACAGAACGACATGGCTACGATCCGACTTCAAAGCATACAAAAATCTATCCGACACAACTAATTTATTTAAAAACACACAATTCTCATACGAAGTTATAATCAACTTTATATAAAAACAGACGGGTACGTACCCGTCTGTTTTTTAGTCTTCTTCACAAAAACTTGTTATTTTTTGATGTAAAATCCCTGCGAAATCTTACTTATTTTTCTCGGTTACAGACTCTCCGAGTATGCGCCCTCAAAAAAGAAGTATCTTTCTTGTGATTTTATTATCAAAACACGATGTTAAATAACAATTTATTGTTCAGTCGACTTAGCCTTCTTCACAAAAACTTGTTATTTTCTGATGTAAAACCTATAAAAATTTGCTTATTTTTTTCTTACTAGCACCATTGCTGACGACGCTAAACCTTTTCCTTCGCCCGTAATGCCTAAGTGTTCGGTTGTTGTTGCGCTTACGTTTACGTCGCCAACGTCAATGGCGAGTGCGCTTGCTAAGTTTTGGCGCATATCCATAACGTGTGGTGCAATTTTGGGCTTTTGAGTGATGATGCAAACTGAAACGTTAACTATTTCGTAGTCGGTAATCTTTTTCATTACTTCGGCTAAAAGATGCATACTGTTTGCGCCCTTAAACGCGGGGTCGGTATTGGGGAATAAAACGCCGATATCGGGGAGTGAACAAGCCGAAAGCAAAGCATCCATAATCGCATGCACGGGCGCGTCGGCATCCGAGTGACCGAGCAGTCCTAACGGATAATCAATAGTTTTTCCACAAAGCACTAGTTTTCTGTTTTCGCAAAAGGCGTGCACGTCAAAACCATAACCTATGCGATATGCTCCGTTAAGTCCTAAAAAGTCGGACGGAGTAGTCAGTTTTACGTTGTCGCGACTGCCCGAAGTAATATGTACGTCATAGCCGGCGCGTTCAAAAACTTCGCTATCATCTGCGTAACTTCCGTCCACGCGTGCATAAGCATCCATTAATTTTTCGTAGTTAAAAGATTGTGGCGTTTGAACAACGTAATAATCTTGTCTATCCACGCTTTGCGCTTTTCCATCTACCACCTTTTTGAGAGCGTTAGTAGAAGAGTATGCCACAACGCCACTTCCGTAATTGATTGCACTTTCAATGCTTTCGTCAATGATTTTGTCGCTAACGAAAGGGCGCGCGCCGTCGTGGATAACAACCACGTCGCATTTTTCAATCGTATAAAGCGCATTTTTTACGCTGTCCGTTCGGCTATCTCCACCATTAACGAAACGAAGGTTTTCATAGGGTAGAGACGAACGTAAAACCTCGCGCGTGTCGTCGTCGCAAACCACAATGACTTCATCAAAGCGTAAAAACTTCTTTATGGACTTAACTGCGATATTTTCGTGAGCAAAGGAATGCAAAACTTTGTTGTAGCCTAGTCCTGAACGTAAGCCTTTGCCAGCGCATAAAACTACTGCGCAAATTTTAGGATATGATTTCGTACATGAGCCCTGCATCAGCCTTACCTGCCTTTTCGTTTAATTCAAGCACTCTGAATTTTAGAGTAGAAGTGCCGAACTGAATAATTACTTCGTCGCCCGTTTTGAGTTTTGTGCCCGGTTTTCCTTCTCTGCCGTTGACTTGAACTTTGCCACTATCGCAAGCATCGGCCGCAACGGTACGTCGCTTTAAGATTCTACTAACTTTTAAGAATTTATCTAACCTCATACTGTTCTCCAAATTAATCTTTTTCCCCAGACGGAACGGGAACGGAAACGTCTTTGCCCGTAGGAACGCCCATCACAGGATAGCCCGTTTCATCAAAACCAATCTTTTGCAAACACAAATAGCGTTTCGGCCATACGTTAGTGGAAAAATCGGGGTCAGATTCTAAAATGCAATGATGCGCGCACCAAGTTTCCTTGCCGTCGGGCGAAGAGAAGAAGGATGCGTGACCAGGGCCGTATATGCCGTTGCCCTTCACGAAAAGGGGATTGGGATGTTTTATCCAGTTGCTTTCGTCGCAAATTTCACCGCCCGTGTATTCAAGCACGCCTAAGCAGTAATCAGCAGATCGACAACCATTTGCCGAATATACGATAAAAACCTTGCCGTTGTTTTGAATAAAGAACGCGCCTTCGTTGATTGCGCTTGGACCTGTATACGGCTCGACAAGTTCCCATGAAAGAGTGGGGCGCGAGATGATAGCCAGGTTATCGGTAAACGTAAGCGGATCACTCATTTCGCGAATTTCAAGCACTTGAGTTCCACCTTCGGGTACACGTGAATAGCAAGTATATTGCTTGCCGTTTATAATTGCGCACGAAGGGTCGATAGCGTAGATGGACGTGTCGGGTTTTGAACCGATTTCAAATCCGTCGAAAGGATCTTCCGTTTTTGACTTTAAGATTAACAATCTTTTAACGTAGTTTTGCTGATTTTCTTGGCAACTGGTAT
>JAZOUI010000001.1:0-2220 GCA_045658145.1 Pumilibacteraceae bacterium | reverse complement strand
GTTTAATTTTGATAAAATATCACAAAACGGAGTACCACGTTGTGCTCCGTTTTAACTTATACGTTACTATAAAAAAATTTTTTATCACATCTAAAAGCATTGCAAAATGAGTTTAGTTTTGTTATAATGGTTATAAAGGAGAACGAACATGAAATTAGGAATTACCGCTAGCGTTTATTTACAAAATTACGGACTTCGTGACGGTGCTAAAAAAATGAAAATGCACGGGTACGACTATGCCGATTATCAATTACTTGCTAATACTGATTCGGACTTTTTTATGCAAGATGAAAAAGCGTTGTTTGACGAATTAGCCCAGCAAAGACAAATTGTCGAGAGCGAAGGAATTATCTTTTCTCAAGTACACGGACCGTGGTGTTGGCCTCCGCCTGCGAGTTTGACTGTTAGCGAACGCGAAAAATGCGTTGCCGACGCGGTAAAAGGCATTCGCGGTACTGCCGTTTTGGGTTCAAAAAACTTCGTAGTTCATCCCCTTATGCCTTTCGGTTGGCAAATGTTCGGCAAGGAAAATGTTAACGAATTTTTTGATATTAACTACGACTATATGCGTAAAATCGTCGTAGAAGGCGCAAACTGTGGCGTAAATATTTGCTTGGAAAATATGCCTATGCCCGACCTTCCGCTCGGCTCGGTTCAGCAAATAATTGATTTCGTGAAGGAAATCAACCATCCCAACCTTAAGATTTGTCTTGACACGGGACATACTCTCATTTACAATTTCCAACCGGGTGATGCGGTAAGAGCAATCGGCAAAGACCTACTCTCTGCTTTACATATTCACGACAACAACGGCGAACGCGACCAGCACCTTGACCCCGGTCAAGGCATCGGCAATTGGGATGACTTTGCATCCGCTTTGCACGAAATAGGTTTCGACGGCGCAGTTTCGCTGGAAACGAAAGCACCCAAATGCGACACCCAAGAAGAAATAGATGCCGCTGAAATCGCGCTTGCAAACCAAATGAAAACGCTTATAAACGGCTAAACGGGCACACACGTCCCCTTTCGTTTTACCACAAATACAAAAAACTCCCTACCGCACTACTGCGACAGGGAGTTTTATTTTTACCTTTAATCTTCTTCGTAAATCATATACTTATGCGGAATTCCGTCCTCAAGATACGTATCAGATACAACCTTAAATCCCACTTGTTGATAAAATGGAATAGCGTATTCCTGCGCACCTATTTTAATCTTTTTTGCACTATATTTCTCTTTTGCCGTATGAATTGATGCGTTCATAACCGTCGTGCCTAGTCCCTGTCTTCTTCGCGCTGAAATCACCCTACCGATTGACACTTCGTCCA
Source organism: Pumilibacteraceae bacterium (assembly GCA_045658145.1). Taxonomy (GTDB): domain Bacteria; phylum Bacillota; class Clostridia; order Christensenellales; family Pumilibacteraceae; genus UBA10677. The sequence goes on along the minus strand of JAZOUI010000001.1, from coordinate 892 downwards.
GTCTTTTGCCCTTATCAATAACGCGAGCGCAAGCAACAATTTCGCCTTTGTCCACAATAAAAACGTGATACGCGTCTTTGTCAATATCGTCAAGGTCTTGATACGGGCAGTTTTGCTCGACCACAAACACCTGCGCACGAAGTTTCAACAAATCGTAAAGTTCGTATAGCGTCAATTCATCAAACCTTTTAACTATCGTTTCCATTACAAATTTTCTCCCGTCAAGCGTTCGCTCTCTTGTTGCGACGTCGATTTTTTCTTAAAAATATTGATAATTACAATTATAACAACTATACCTAAAAGCGGGAAAAGTGAGGTTACCAACATACCTGCTTTTAGCCCAACTTGCTCAGCAGTCAAACCTACTGCGCTAGCAATTTGTACGCCCATTTCACTTCCTGCAACGCCGTCGGCAACCACGCCCAAAAGTTGTGGCGCAATTGACGCACCTAAATCGCCCCCTGCTGCCATAAGTGCATACGCTCCCACTCCCAAGGACGGCAATTTTTCTTCCATAAGAATAAGCGTTCCAGGCCAAAGCATTGATGCAAACAATCCCGTCATAAAGCAAGCGATTGAGGCAATAATGACGTTATCGACAACGCCCACAATCATATAGCAAGCAGTCGCACCAATCATACCGATCAGCAATACACGCGCTATGTTTTTACCAAATTTCGCATACCCTATTCTTCCTAAGCCAAGCAGTACAGCAAACATAGCGAGTCCAACAATATCGCCTATGGTTTTATTAATTCCAAGCGCGTTTTCCATAAAGCCCGAAACCCAGTTGCTCATAGCGTTTTCAGCGCAACTGCCGAAGAATATGCACGCTACACAAAGCACCATACCCAAAGTTCTTTTGCTAGATTTCGCCACGCTCGCATCACTT